>NZ_JBFAOO010000009.1:0-81036 GCF_040675265.1 Microbispora sp. NPDC049633 | reverse complement strand
CTTCGACGACACCCGGGTGGACGTCGAAGCGGGGGCCGGGCGGGTCCAGCGGCGCCGGCCGCACCGGCCTCGCCGTGATGTGTGCCCCCGTCGAGTCGACGCGGCCGACGGAACCGCCGTCCAGGGTCCTGAACGGCTGGGCGGCGACGGTGTGGTGCTTGCGGGTGCCCCGGGCGGCGAAGATTTGCCCGGCGAAGGAGATGAGCGCACCGCACCCGCGCGCATCGGGAGAGGCGGCGACGGCGACGGCCTCCCGGAGGTTGCGCGGCCCGTCGCTGTCGGGCTGGTCGGCCGCCCGCTGGGCGCCGGTGAGGACGACGGGCTTGTCGCCGCGGTGGACGAGGTCCAGGAGGAACGCCGTCTCCTCCATGGTGTCGGTGCCGTGGGTCACCACGACGCCGGTCACGTCGTCCCTGGCGATCTCCGCCGCGACGGCCTCCGCGACGAGGCGGAGCTCACGGTGGCCGAGCAGGTAGGAGCCGAGGGCGGCCCTCGACCTCGACGTCCCCGTAGCCGGTGGAGCCGAGGAGTTGCGCGGCGGTCCTGCGCGCCACCGCCGGGCCGCCGGATTCGCTGCTCGACGTGCGAGGAGCGAAAACGAGACCCTGACTTTTTCTGCGTGCGATGAGACGTGGCCGCCCGCTTGTCGCGCGCCCGTCACGTATGCGTACATCGACGTCCCGCCGGCCGACGGCGGAATGGTCGACCCCACGCGCCTGACCGGGTGGGCCGCACCTGGGGAGCGGTGCGTCCCGGGTCACTACCCAAACCTTTGTGCGACCTTCAGGCGGGTTAGATGTGGCATCCGCCCATGTCAAGGGTCACATGGACGGGCCGGACCCGTCCGTGCCGGCGGACCGAGAGGCCTCCGCCGACACCGTCGACTCGCGGACGACGAGCGTGGGCGGCAGGCGCAGCGGCTCGACCTCGGCGCCCTGGAGCAGGTCGAGCAGCATCTCCAGCCCGCGCCGTCCGATCTCGTGCATCGGCGACCGTACGGTGGTCAGCGGCGTGGGCAGCTCCGCCGTCAGCGCGGTGTCGTTGTATCCGACCAGCGCGACGTCGTCGGGGATCGACAGCTTCCTGTCGCGCAGCGCACCCATGACGCCGATCGCCGCGAAGTCGTTGGCGGCGAAGATCGCGTCCGGCAGCGGGCGGCTGTCGAGGATCCGCTCCGCCGCCTCGCGCCCGCCCTGCGCGTCGAAGTGGCCGTGGACGACGCGGTGCGGCGGGACGTCCACACCCGCCAGGATCGCGACGTCGCGGCGTCCGATGGAGACGAGGTGCTCGCCCACCAGCCTGCCGCCGAGATGGTCGTCGCAGGTCACGGACGGGAAGTCGCGGGCGCGCCGGGAGACGAGGACGAACTTCATCCCGCGCTCGGCGACCCCCTGCAGGAACTCGCCGTCGAACTGCGCGTCACCGAAGATCATGCCCTCGACCCGGCGGGACAGCAGCGTCTCGGTCGCGCGCGCCCGCTTCTGCGGGTCGTCGAGGGAGTTGGTGACGAAGGTGGCGAAGCCCTTCTCCGTGGCCGCCTCGTCGATTCCCTCGTAGATGGTGGCGAGCACGTAGTCCTGGAGCCGGGGCACGATCACGCCGATCAGCCGGGAGCGCTGCGTCCGCAGCCCGACGGCCTGTGGATTGGGCGTGTACCCGTGCGAGGCCGCCGCGGCCCGGATCCGGACGATCGTCTCCGCGGACGCCCAGCGGCGCGCCGACGCCTCGGAGGCCGAGTTCAGCACCCGGGAGACCGTCGAGGGGGTGACGCCCGTCTCATCGGCGATCATCTGGAGCGTGGCGTGGGGCGTCCGCCTGCCCATCGACACTCCCTGCACCCGCGATCGTCTGCCGGCCCGCGCCCATACACGTGCCGGACATGCCCATTGTCCCCTCTGGGACCGTGCCCATTGTCCCGCCCGGGACCGTGCCCATTGTCCCGCCTCCGGGCCGGTCCGGGAACCGCGCCCGCGCTTCGGATCCCCGAGGACGGTCACTCTTGGTAGTGGAGTGACAGGAAAATCGTTCGCCCTTCCGTCGGGCCCTGCGGCAGCATGGCCACGGCGACGCCGGCATTCGGGAGGGGCTGATGGCTGTGCTCGGATCAGGTGAGGAGGTCGGAGACGGCCCATCTGCGCGGAAATCCGCGGTTCTGCTGGTGCTGCGCTACTACGGCGCCGAGCTGAGGCGTCAGTGGCGGGTCGCGGTGCCCACGCTGACGTTGCCGGCGATGGGGAACATCTGCCTGTTCTACCTGGCGCCCCTGGCGGTGGCCGGGCTCGTGGGGCACCTGTCCGGAGGCGGGGACGGCTCCGTCGGTGCGCTCCTGCCGTACGTGCTCGGCTTCGGCGCGGTGCTGCTGGCGGGTGAGGCGCTGTGGCGGGTGGGACTGCACTTCCTGAACCGCACCGACGCCCGGGGCATCGAGCGGCTCGGCGTGGTGGGCATGGACGCGTTGCTGGCCAAGGACGCCGCGTTCTTCCACGACAACTTCGCCGGCTCGCTGACCAAGCGGGTCATCGGGTTCTCCTCCAGGTTCGAGGAGTTCGTCGACACGCTCACCTTCTCGATCATGGCCAAGCTGGTGCCCCTCGTCTTCGCCTCGGTGGTGCTGTGGCGCTATCACCCGCTGCTGGTTCTCGTCCTCGTGGGCCTCATCATCGTCACCGGATTCCTCGTCGCCCCGCTCATCCGCCGCCGCCAGGCCCTGGTGGACGAACGCGAGGCCGCCAGGGTGCTGGTGTCGGGCCACGTCTCCGACGTGCTGGCCAACATGGAGACGGTCCGTGCGTTCGCCGCCGAGGAACGCGAAGCCGCGGAATACCGGGCGAGGATCGCCGAGCAGCGCAGGTCGACGCTCCGCTCCTGGGATTACGGCAATCTCAAGGTGGACACCGTCGTCGCCCCGCTGTCGGTGCTCACCAGCTCCGTGGGCCTGCTCCTCGCCGTGGCGCTGCGCGGCGGGCTCGGCGTCGAGGCCATCGTGGTGACGTTCACCTACTACTCGAACACGATCAGCATCATGTTCGAGTTCAACCAGATATACCGGCGCATGGAGAGCGTGCTCACCGAGGCGGCCCAGTTCACCGAACTGCTCCTCGAGCCGCCGACCGTGGTGGATCCGGTCGATCCGCAACCGTTGCGCCCGGCCGACGGGAGCGTCCGCTTCGAGCGGGTGAGGTTCGCGCACGGCCGCGGCCCCCTCCTGTTCGAGGACCTGGACCTGGACATTCCCAGCGGCGCCAAGATCGGGCTGGTCGGCCAGTCCGGCGGCGGCAAGACCACCCTCACCCGCCTGTTGCTGCGTCTCATGGACATAGACGGAGGCAGGATCCTGATCGGCGGCCAGGACATCGCCCGGCTGCGTCAGGCGGACCTGCGCAGCCTCATCGCCTACGTCCCCCAGGAACCCGCCATGTTCCACCGGTCCGTACGCGACAACCTCGCGTTCGCGCGGCCGGGCGCCACCGAGGCCGAGATCCTCCGGGCCGCCCGGGCGGCGCACGTCACGGAGTTCGTCGAGGCCCTGCCGGACGGCTTCGACACCCTGGTCGGCGAGCGCGGCGTCAAGCTCTCCGGCGGCCAGCGGCAACGCATCGCACTCGCGCGCGCCATCCTGCGCGACGCCCCCATCCTCCTGCTGGACGAGGCGACCAGCGCCCTGGACTCCGAAAGCGAGATCCTCGTCCAGGAGGCCCTGTGGCAGTTGATGCAGGACCGGACCGCGCTCGTGGTCGCGCACCGCCTGAGCACCGTCGTCCGCATGGACCGGCTCGTCGTGCTCAACCGGGGACGCATCGTGGAGCAGGGCACCCACGGCGAACTGCTCCAGGCGGACGGCCCCTACGCCCGGCTCTGGCACCACCAGTCCGGGGGCTTCCTCATCGACGACGACACCCCCGAAACGCTCGACCGCCAGCCCACCCAGACCGTCACCTGAGCAGCCCTGTCCGGCGATCACCCGCGGGGTGACCGGCGGACGGGCCGGGTAGGTGCCCCGCAGCCACCCGAAAAGGCGTCGTCAGCTTCCGTAGATGAGAAGGACGAGATATCCGGCTGGGCATATCGCCCAACCGCACCAGAACGACAGACGCGAGAGGTTCGCCGGCCTCGGCGACTGTGTCCGCGTCAGCGCCTTCACGGATAGGGCGGCCCCCAGGACGCCGATCGCCAGGAAGACAAGCGGCGTATAAACGACGAGAATCGGGATCGTGTAAAGGCTCAACGTCGCAATGAAGAGAAAGAACGCCACGACGACATAGGTGGCGAAAGCTGCGACCACACCGGCTAGGCCCCATAACAGTTGTCTCACCGGCACACGCATGATCGGATGATCCTCCTGTCCGAGAGGAGTCGCATGACCGGCAGAGGCGGCGTGCGATCGTTGTGTGAGCCCGATCATTGACCAGCGTACGGGCGGCCCGCTCGACATGGGCAGACCGATTCGGCCGCATTGCCGGGTCTTCTCACGCGGTGCGGCGGCGCGCCGCGCTGCCATACGAATGTTTTCGTTCAGGGCAGTTCGCGGCGCACCAGAGCTTTGGAGAAGGGTTCTCCGGTTCTCCGGGCGAACGTCATACGTGCGCGCACCTCGCTGAGCGAGCGCGGGCGGTATCCAGGGCCCCCGCAACAACTCTTGTTGAAGCGGACACCCGCGTGCAGCAGCACCGAAAGGGTCCGCCAGCCTGTGCTGTCCCTACGACGTGGAGCCGCGAAGGCGGAGCCGACATGGATGAGCGGCTGGGCACACCGGGGGCAGCGCCGATCGTCGAGGTCCGGGCCTGGATATGGCTGCTTGTACGAGGCACGGCACGGCAAACAGACGAAAGACGTCTTTCCAGGGGCCATACGGCCAGAGTAGGCCGATCATGCAGCAGGAGCGACAGATTTCCGGCAAGCCATTGAAGGAGTTCGAGCGGGCCGCCGAGGACGGTGCGGCGCTCGGCCTTCCCGCCTACGCCAAGGGCGCGCTGGAAGGATTCGCCTTCCCCGGGACCTACGACATCTCGCCCACGTCGAGCCGGAGAAGGTCCTCGCCGCGATGGTGACACGTTTCAGGAGCGTCGCCGAGGACACCGGCCTGGTGGAAGGCGCCAGGCGTCTCGGCCGTACGCCCTCGGAGATCATGACCATCGCCAGCATCGTGCAGGCCGAGTCGCGCGACAAGCGCGACATGCCCAAGGTCGCGCGGGTCGTCTACAACCGGCTGAACCGCACGCCCGAGATGAGGCTGCAGATGGACAGCACGGTCCTGTACGGCCTGAACAAGTTCGGCAGCAGGGCCTCGACCGAAGATCTCAAGAGCCGGTCGCCGTACAACACCTACATACGCCCCGGCCTGCCGCCCGGTCCCATCTGCAACCCGGGCGCGGACGCCATCGAGGCTGCCCTGAACCCGGCCGCCGGTCGCTGGCTGTGGTTCGTGGTGACCGACCCGGAGAAGGGCGTCATGAAGTTCGCCGACTCCCACTCCGAGTTCGTCAAGCTGGTCGAGGAGCACAAGAAGAACCTGAAGTCCGGGTGATGAAGCGGCGCGCAGGGCGCGTCATGACGGAGCGCCGCCGAATCCGATCTCGTTCCCGTCGGGATCGCGGTACGTGGTCTTGCGCACGCCGTTCGAGTAGGTCTCCTGCTCCGCCGGGTCCAGTCCTCGATCGGCGATTTGCGCGACGAGCGCATCGAGGTCATCGACGAAGATCGTGTGCATGGCGTGGCCGGCATGCTCGGGTCGTCGCTCGATGAACATGTATCGATGCTCCGCCAGCTCCCACACGGCCTCCGTGTCGTTCGGGAAGAACGCCGGCGGCGAACCCAGCAGCTGTTCATACCACTCCAGGGCCACCGCGTAGTCGGCCACCGGGATTCCCGCAAACAGGTCAAGGGCCATGATGTGATCATATGGATAACACCTCGGCTCTGTATAAGCCAAAGGGCCTTTGTCGATAACGCCGGAGCCGGAGCGCCCCCGCCGGAGGCGCAGCTCTTGTTTTCGAGGCAGCGCCCGGGATGATCGACGCGCTATGAGCGATGTCTCCCATGTCGTCTTGCCGCTGGTCTTCATCGCCATCGTCTGGACGTCACTTGCTGCGACGATCAGGAACTGGAGCGACAACGCTAAGGGGGACAGGCGGCCGCTCAGCACGCTCTCCTCAATGGCTATCGCCGGTCTATGCGTGGGTGCTGGTCTTTTGTTCTTGCAGTCCTGGTTATGAGGTGGGTGGCTATCGCGGCCCGAGCTGCCGCCGAACGGGCGCAGCGCCGCCGCCTTTGCCTCCCGGCGAATGTCGGACGATGACACTGTGTGTCATGCCGTATCCCGTACATGCGAGCGACCGCCGAACAACCATGCGTCCTTGGCCATTGAATTCGTCGACGGCACTGCGCACTCGCCGACACCGGTGTCGCGATTGCAGCCGGAGGATAGGTCGCGCCGAAAGCGATGTGCAGGCGTTCAGAGCGGCGTTTCACCGGGATGACCCACTATGGCCGGGCCCGCTCGACGAGTATCGCCCGTGCCTCGCCGATGGGATCCTCTGACTTCTTCACGGGAGCCGGCCGGTCCGATATGGCCGCGCGTTGCCCGAGTGCTCGGCGTGTCGGGGGGTAGGGCGTAGTCGTCGCGACGGATCGAAGGAAGGCAGAGCGGCGATGATGCGGCATCTGCCCGGAGCGCAGGGTCATGTCGGGCTGCCCGATCAGAGGTTGCTGCAGGCTGCCTTCGACAGCGCGGGGGCGGGTATCTATCTGACCGATTGTGCTGGGTCAATCACCATGGTGAATCGGCAGGCCGAGGCATTGCTGGACCGTCCCGTGGCGGAGATGCTGGGCGCCAACGCCCACGATCTGCTGCACAGGGGCGCCGACGACGGGCTGACTCCTCACTCCACCTGTCGGCTGATGAGGGTGCTGGAGCACGGCCGTCCGGCGGCGCGTGGCGAAGAGTCGACCTTCTTACGGGGCGACGGCAGGCTGCTGCCCGTCTCCTTGTCGGCCGCTCCGATACTGGAGGGCGGGCAGGTACTCGGGTTGATCGTCGTCTTCACCGACATCACCGAGCGACTGGACCTCTCTCGTCAGCAGGCCGATCAGCTAACCATGCTGGAGGACTTCAACGCCCGCCTGACGCTTGTCACTGAGATCACAACTGTGCTGACCCAGACGCTGGACGTGGACGAGGCCTTGCAACGGCTGGGCAGACTGATCGTCCCGCGGCTGGCCGACTGGGCGGTGGTGGATCTGCGTATCGATCATGACGAGGTGGAGCGGGTGGTGGTGATCCCTCCTGCGGATGAGGCGCAGGGCCCCCCGCTGCCGGAGCCCCCCAGTTCCCTGCTGGCACGGGTGCTGGATCGGGGCGAGACCGTCTTGTTGGGCCCGGACGACATGGCCCGCAAACCGGACTCCGGATTGGCCGCCGCGCAGCGTGAGCTGTTCGCCGCCCGGGGAACGGTGTCGGCCATCATCACGCCGCTACGCACCCAGCGGCAGGTGCTGGGGGCTCTCACTGTTGCGCGCACCGACCTGGACCGTCCCTTCGACGCCACCGATGTGACGCTGGTCACCGACATCGGGCGTCGTGCGGGGTTGGCGGTGGGCAACGCGCGCCTGTTCGGCCAGCAACGACAGGTTGCCGAAATGATGCAACGTCACCTGCTGGCTCCGCTGCCGCAGATGGGTCACCTTCAGATGGCCGCACGATATTTGCCGGCCCCGCTGGGGTCTCAGGTCGGAGGTGACTGGTACGACGCCTTCCTGCTGCCCGACGGCGTCCCCGCCCTGGTCATCGGTGACGTGGTCGGCCACGACATCACTGCCGCCGCTGAGATGGCCCAGCTGCGCAGCATGGTTCGCACGCTGGCGTGGGACCGCTGCGTGTCGCCCAGCCTGGTCGTCAACCGGGTGGACCAGGCGATGTCGGCCGTCACGGACGTGCCCATGGCCACGATGATCTTCGCGCGTGTGGAGGGCCCCGAAGGTGGTCCCTGGCAGCTGTGCTGGAGCAACGCCGGGCATCCTCCGCCCCTGCTGGTCACCCCTGACGGCCATGCCCGCTACCTGGAACAACGGCAGGATCTGCTGCTAGGGCTCCGCATGGGTATCGAATCGGCCAGGCGCGACGCCGTCGAGCCGATGCCGGCTGGAAGCACCCTCGTGCTCTACACCGACGGCCTCGTCGAAAGCCGCGGCAGCGACCTGGCCACCGGACTGGCCCGGCTACGGGGGCAGGCCGCGGCCATGGCTCACCGCCCGCTGGAGGACGTGTGCGACGAAATCGTCCGACGCATACTCCCCGGGACCACCGACGACGTCGCTCTTCTCGCGCTACGCCTGCCCGCGTGCGGCGCCGGCGCCTGATCGTGTACGGGGTCGTGCCCTGCGGCTCATTCGACAGGCATCGGCCCCGGACTCCCGCCGAGTCCGGGGCTTTGTCATGCGGCAGGTTGATGTCCGCCCGGCCTCACGCCGCGGCCTCAAGTGTCCGAGCGGGAGGTTCGGCCGCCCATGGCCGGCCCGGCCCCGGCAGGGCCATCCGCAGGACGCGTTTCCAGACCGAGCCCGCCTGCCGGGCCAGCGATCCGGACGTGTAGGGCAGGCCGAACCGCTCGCACAGGGCGCGGACTCGTGGCGCGATTTCCGCGTACCGGTTGCTGGGCAGGTCGGGAAACAGGTGGTGCTCGATCTGGTGGCTGAGGTTCCCGCTCATGATGTGGAAGAGGGGTCCGCCGTCGATGTTGCACGAGCCGAGTAGCTGCCGGACGTACCATTCGCCGCGGGTCTCGTTCTCGAGCCGGTCCTCGGTGAAGACCTGCGCGCCCTCCGGAAAATGGCCGCAGAAGATGATGGTGTGCCCCCACACGTTGCGCGCCAGGTTCGCGGTCAGGTTGCCGAGCAGGACGGGCAGGAAGGCCGGACCGGCGAGCAGCGGGAACGCGACGTAGTCCTTGACGATCTGGCGCCGTATCTTGGCCGCCACGGCGCGGAGTTGGGCCAGCGCCTCCTTCGGGTCCTTTCGTCCCGACGGGATCCGCTCCAGTTCGAGATCGTAGATCGCTATGCCGTACTCGAAGAAGAGGGCCAGCAGCGCGTTGTAGAACGGCTGGGCGAGATAGATGGGATGCCATCGCTGCTCCGGGCTGATCCGCACCACCGAATAGCCGATGTCGCGGTCCTTGCCGAGCACGTTGGTCCAGGTGTGGTGGACGAAGTTGTGTGAGTGTTTCCACTGGTCCGCGGGGGAGGCGGTGTCCCACTCCCAGGTGGTCGAATGGATCTTCGGGTCCCGCATCCAGTCCCATTGCCCGTGCAGGACGTTGTGGCCGATCTCCATGTTCTCGAGGATCTTCGCGGCCGCCAGTGCCGCCGTGCCTGCGGCCCAGGCGGGGGGCAGCCAGGAGGCGAACAGCAGCGCTCTTCCACCCAGCTCCAGCTTGCGCTGTACCGCGATGAGACCCCGGATATAGGACGCGTCCCGCTCGCCGAGGCTCGCGAGCACCTCGTCGCGGATCTTGTCCAGCTCGCGGCCGAACCCTTCAGCGTCGACCGAGGCCGGATGGAATGTGGCAGGCATGCGTGTTCCTCTCACAGGTCGATCTCGACGGGGCCGGCCGCCACCGACACGCAGGGCTGGATCATGTCTCCCGCATCTCCGTGTACCTGGCCGGTCCGCACGTCACGGACCCGGCCGGAGCGAAGGCGGGCGACGCATCCGTAGCAGATGCCCATGCGGCAGCCGCTCGGCATGAGCACCCCCGCGCTCTCGCCGACGGCCAGCAACGGCGTTCCGCCGTCGGCCTCGGCTTCTCGGCCGCTCCTGGTGAAGCGGACACGTCCCCCCGAACCCGCTGCCGCCGTCGGCACCAGACTGAAGCGCTCGACATGGAGCCCGTCCGCGGGCCCGGTCCAGTGCGTCTCGATGTCGTCGAGCATCGCCGGCGGTCCGCACGCCCAGACGGACCGCTCGGTCCAGTCCGGGCAGAGCCGGGCCAGATCGGCAGGCCGCAGCCGCCCCTCCGGCTGCGTGTGCCGCTCATGCAACCGAAGCCGAGGCCATCGCGCGGCCAGGCTCCGGAGCCGCCCGCCGAAGATGACGGCGCCGGATGACGGCGCCGAGTGAACCAGCACGATGTCCGGTCCCTCCGCATTGTCTGGACGCAGGCCTTCCAGCATCGCCATCACCGGTGTGATGCCGCTCCCGGCGGTCACGAACAGCAGTCGCGGTGGTGGTGGCTTCGAAAGGACGAACGCCCCCTCGGGCCGGCCCAGTCTGAGCACCGTCCCAGATGCTGTGTTCCGCACCAGGTGGTTGGAGACGAGCCCGCCCTGCACAGCCTTGACCGTGACGGTGACGCAGCCACCGGACCTTCCCGGGGCCGACGACAGTGAGAAGGTGCGCCAGTGTCGCCGCCCGTCGATATCGACGCCGATCCGGACCCACTGGCCGGGACGATGTGCGATCCAGCCCCGACCAGGGCGGATCACCAGGGTCGCCGCGTCGCTGGTTTCCGGTCGCACCGCCTCGACCCGGCCACACAGCTCCCTCGTGGTCCAGAGCGGATCGATCAGGCCGAGGTAGTCCTCGGGAAGCAGCGGCGACGTCAGCCAGCGCGCGGCTGCCGACAGCCGGTGCAGGAGAGTCGCAGAGGATGCGGTCGCGCGTGTAAGGATCACAGGGCCTTCCCGAGGCAGTCGAGGATCCCCGCGAATGGGTCATCCGTGCATACATGTACCCGACGCCCGTGTCCGGCACCCGTGGGCCGGGGCCACGAAGGGGACAGGAAGCGGCCCGCGATGGGTAAGGCCCCGGCAGGCGGCCGGCCTGCCGGCAGCACGGGCCACAGGAAGAGATCCGCGGAGTCCGCCGAAGCGCCGACGCGAGTGCTACGCGGAGGGCTTTGCGGGGATACCCACCTGGACCCGGTCCCATCCGCACGACGAGGAGCAGCGTATGACCATGGACGCTCCTACCGGGCTGCTCTACTTGCTGAGCGTCGGCAAGGAGAAGGAACTGATACTCCGTGTGCACGGCGAGACGCCCGCAGTCGAGAGACTCGTCAGCTGGATGGAGCAGGGCACTGTGGTGTCCCTTCAGATCTCCCACGAAGGCGAGCCGGGAACGTTCACCTACGTGGTCAATTTCCGGCACGTTGTGGCAGCCCGCTTCGCTCCCTACGCGTCGACACGGATCAGCAGCTTCTGAGCTGTCGCGTATGGCCCTGTGCGGTGCTCGCCCTCGTCTTTGCGGGGCGGGTCACCGGCTCGTTCGCGGCCCCGCCGCGCCTCCTGTGCGGCGAGGGCTTCGGCCTGCCTCGTGGCTGCGGGCATTTCGGCTGCCAGCATCGGGATGGTGCGGTCCAGGCCGGTTACATGCAGCAACCGAGACAGGTACGGGCGGGCCGCGGTCAGGGAGAGAGTGATCCCCATCGTCTTGGCGCGGCGCTGGATGCCGACCAGTACTCCCAGCCCGCTGAAGTCGCATGCCGCCACACCCGACAGGTCGAGAACGAGCATGTTTCTGCTGTAGCGCAGGACGTCCAGCAGATCCTCGCGCAGGTCGGGACTGGTGAAAATGTCGATCTCACCGGACAGCCGGATGGTCGTCGGCGCCGACGGGTCGGCCCTGCCGAGCGGCGCGGAGTCACGGATGGAGATGGAATGCTCCGGCCGGCGACGAGACGGGGTCTCTCGCGGCAGGATCGCCGGGTACGTGTCCGATCGGCGGTGTCGGCACCCGTTCAGCAGGCCCGCCGGCAGCGTGCTCATGCGCCCGCCCTCGTTCTGCCCGTCCGCATCCCGGGCATCGCCGTTTCGATGGGCTGCCGTGGTGAGGAGGTCGACCGGGAGGAGGCCGACCGTCCCCTGACTGGCGAGCATGAGCGCGGCCCCGGCAGGACCGTCCGCGGTGTACGGCGGGACGACCAGCAGGGCCGGCAGTGGCCCGGCCGGCGCCGAGAGATCCGGTGATGGCTCAGGGGGCGGCGATGGGCAATTGAAAGATGAAACAGGCGCCGCCGAGCGGGGAGGATTCGACCCAGACGGCTCCGCGGTGGGCTTTCGCTATATCCCGGGTGATGGCCAAGCCGAGGCCGGTGCCGGGCCCGCCCCGCTGGGATATGTTTTTGAGCTGGTGCATCCGGTCGAAGATGCGTTCCCTGTCCTTCTCCGGCACGCCGGGGCCGTCGTCGGACACCGACAGTCGCGCGTTGCCGTTGCTGCGGCCTATTCGGACCTGCACCTGGTGGGCGGCGTGGCGCTGAGCGTTGTCCAGCAGATTGGTGACGATCTGCGAGATCCGCGTCCGCATGGCTGTGACCTCGACGCCGGGGGTGCAGATGACTTCGATCGAGATGGGGTCGTTCCGGTCCGCGACCTCATGCCTGACCAGTTCGCACAGGTCGATCTGTTCCCAGTCGGCCTGGGCGGCGCGGGAACGAGCGATCAGAAGAAGCGCGGTGGCCAGCGCCTCCAGTCGCTCCACTCCGCGGAGGACCGACTCCAGCACGCGGGGGTAGTCGGCCTCGCCGGGACAGGTAGCCGCTTGTTCCACCGTGACGCGTATCCCGGCCAGCGGGGAGCGGATCTCGTGGGCGATGTTGGAGGCGAACTGCCGCTCACGGTCCAGCATGTCCAAACTCGCATTGATGTTGTTGACCAGCTGCGTCACCTCTTGCGGGTCACGATGCTGAGCGATTTGCGCGTGTTCGTCGCTGACGTTGATCTCGGCGAGATCACCGGAGATCGTACGCACGCGTCGCAGCAGGCGGCGGATGAACATCCGGCCTGTCACCGCGGCGGCCAGCACCATCACGAGGTTCCACCACCGCTTGCGGGAATCGGTGTCGCCCCCCGGACCTGCCCGCACCGAGCGCTGCAGGATCGACCTGCCCATCAGCTGCTCCTCACGAACCCTTTCGCCGCGTACGCTCCCTACCCTCCAATAAGCCGTTTACCTCGATCGAATGGCCGGCGGATGGGTCGATACTCGGGCGATCTCGTCGATGGTCGCGTACGTCGAGCTCCTGCACGACCTGACGCCGCCCGCACCGCAGGATCGACGCCCGGCGATCGGCGCCGGTCCTCTGGGTGTCGCGCTCAGCGGGGTCCGGTTCGTCGGGCGCCGGCGTTTCCGTCATCGGCCGTGATCGCCTGTCGGAGGTCGGGTGACGTCGTGTTCGCCGCGGATGACGGCATGTGCCGCCTCGGACAGGCGCAGGCCGCGGCTGCGCGCGTAGGTGTACAAGGAGTTGAAGGCATGGTCCATGTCGCTGCGGTGGCGCTCGGCCAGCACCCCGGTGGCCTGCTCGATGAGCGTGCGGCTGTTGAGTGCGATCTGCAGCTGCTCTGTGGCTGCCTCGTGCCGCTCCAGCCTGCGCTGGTGCAAGATGCTGATGGTGGCCACATTGGCCAGTGCCTGCCCGATGTGCAGCTCATCGGTGGTCAGCCGTCCGGGTGCCGTCCGCAGCAGGGTGAGGGCGCCGATGACCCTGTCGCGGTGGCGCATCGGCAGCGCCTGGACCGCGATGAAACCGGCGAGTTGCGCCGCTGCGGCGAAACGGGGCCAGCGCCCTCCCTCAGCGACCAGATCGGCACTGGTCACCGGCTCGCCGGTGCGGTAGCAGTCCAGGCCGGGGCCGTCCACGTCGTGGAGTGCGAGGAGTTTCACCATGCGAGCCTGCTCGGTGGAGGCCGCCATCGGACGCAGCCGGCCTTGCTGGTCGGCCAGCAGCAGCCCGGCCGCGTCGACGTCCAGCAGTCGCACGCAGCGCATGGTGAGCTGATGTAACAGGTCGACGACGTCGAAGTCTCCGACCAAGGTGTCCGTCAACTCGACGAACGCGTCGGTCAGTTGGCGTTCCCGCGTCACGACTGCCTCCCGGAGGAACCCGATCGCCGAACATCAACTCTTGGCCGGTCTGGGGAACCGCAGCGGACGTCTCCGCCGTACGCGCTTCCGCAGCGGCAAACCGTGCGCCTACTACCCGCTCCGGTCCGGCGCATCGGGTGAAGGCGCTCGTCGCAGGCGGAGGCAGAAGCAGGCACCCTCGTCATCACGGGGCTCATACCAGGCGTCGCCGCCATTGCCCCGGGCGAAGCTTCGGACGATCCACAGTCCCAAGCCCGTCCCCTCTGTTTCGCGATCGACCTCCCGCTCACGGCTGAAGCGCTCGAACAACCGGGGCACGAAAGCTACCGGTACACCTGGCCCACAGTCGCACACCCGGAGAAGGATCCATCCCGGCTGCCCGGTCGCGGACACCTCGACGGGCGGACGCCCGTAGGCGAACGCGTTCTCCAGGTAGTTGTCGACCATCGCGGCGAACTCTCTGCGATCGACCAGGGCCTCCAGATCAGGGCTGCAGGATACGCACACATCCCGTGATCGTTCGTCCAGCTCGCCGAGTCGTTCGAGGAGCACTTCGAGCACGGGGACGCGTTCCACTCGGGCGGACGCACCCTTCGCTTCGATGGTCGACGCGGTGAGGAGCTTTCGGACGAGCCCTTGGAGTCGGGCCGTCCGATCGGCGATGCGCTCGATGATCTCGGTTCTCCGCTCCTCGGCGAGCGCGATCAGGCGATCACGGAGCACGTCCACCAGCACGCTGATGGTGGCCAGGGGATTGTGGAGTTCATGGGCAGCGACGGCGACCGCCACGTTCTGGCGTTCCAGTGCCGCCTCCAGCTCCCGTTCGACGTACCTGCTCCGTGTGACGTCGCGGAGCGCGGCGACGTACAGGGGCTCACCTTCCAGGGTCGTGGCGGTGACCCGCATCTCGACGACCCGTTTGCCTCCGGCCGGCAGCATCAAGTCGATCTCGGTCGCCGCACCCGCGGCGATGGGGAAGCCGAACGGGGTGCCGATCAGATCCTCCGCCGAGCGGGCGAAGAGCTCCGCGGCAGCGGGGTTGCAGAGCCTGATGATTCCTTCCTCGTCGACGGCGACGATCCCGTCCGCCGACGCCGAAACGATGACCTGGCTGATATCGTCCCGGAACTCGACGTCGTCGGGCCGCCCTGGCTCGAAGCCTCCTGTACGGCTTCCGCCAGGCGAGGACCCGCCACTGGCACTCACCTCGTCGGACCTTCTGTCACCTCGGACTCGGGCGCCCCTCTCGCGATCTCGGGATTGACCGTCCCCGTGAAGACGTGGGGGAGACCTGGCAGGGGCTCACCGATGTGCAAGCCGCTGCCGTCGATCCTGAGTCTGCGAATGCTGTGGTCGTGGGCAGAGCCGCGCGCCTGGAGCACGGCGATGGCGCGTTGGATCTCGGCGGGGCCTTCGACATACCGGAGCTGGATCCAGACGTCGGAAAGCCCGGCGATGTCCGAGGTGATCAACGACGCGTTCGCCGAAGTGATCCGTTCAGCAGGTGTCCTCGTGAGAAGAGTGGTGATCTCGCTCTGCCGGAGGACCGCCCCCAGCGCGATGACGAAGTCGAGTAGAGTCCGCGGCGCGGCCACGCGTTCGAGAGCGGACAACGTGTCGATGACGAGCCGGCCGGGCGCGAACTCCTCAATGGCGTGCCTGAGCCGCAGAAAGTGGTCTTCTGGAGACATCACCTCCGCGTAGCCGGACATGACCCGGAGCAGACCCGAGGCCCGCATCGCCTTGAGGTCCATGCCCCAGCCCGCGGCGCTGCGGAAGAGTTGCCCGGGGGTCCCGTCGAAGGTGCAGAGCAGGCAGCGCTCACCCGCCTCGACGGCGGCGGCCGTGAAACGCAGACTCGCCAGTGTCTTGCCCGTGCCGGTGGGCCCGGTCATCAGGACGATCGCGTCCCGGTAGAAGCCGCCGCCGCACATCTCGTCCAACTCGGGGATGCCTGACGAGACGCGGACGAGCGACGCGTGGTCGGACGGGGTGAGGAACGCGAGGGGGACCACCACGATGCCGTCCCGTGGATCGATGGTGAACAGCCATTCCCCCGTCCGGTGCGGGGCGCCGCGGAACTTGACGATCTCGACCGTCCGGGTTCGCCGACTCTGCCGGAGTACGTTGCGCAAAATGATGACATTGTCGAGCACGAACGGCTCGACCCCGTAGCGGGTCACACCGTCGTACTCTTCGGGACGCTCCGCGGTGAGCACCGAGGTGACTCCGAGCGCCTTGAGGGCGGAGGCGACCCGGAACAGCTCGCGGCGGACGATGCCGATGTCGGTGAAGCGGGTGAAGATCGCGTTGAGCGAGTCGAGGGCGACACGGCAAGCCCCGGTCTGGCGGACCGCGTGTTCGATGCGCGCCACCAGGGCACCGAAGTCGTAGGCGCCGACGGCGGGCGTGTCCTCGCCGATACTCCCCGATGCTTCGACGAAGGCCCATTTGCCTTCGTCCTCCCACAATCGGATGGGGAAGCCCAGCGAGGCTGAGTTACGGCGGATGTCGGTGGACGTCTCCTCGAAGGTGACAAAGACCCCAGGCTCGTTGTAGCGCGTGATTCCGCGGGAGAGGAACTCGACGGCGAACAGCGTCTTTCCGCTGCCGGTCGTTCCGCTCACCAGTGTGGATCGACCGGCGGGCAACCCGCCCAGGGATACGTGGTCGAAGCCGTTGATCCCCGTGGGGATCCGCTCGATAGCGTTGCTGTCAGTCATCGTCACTGCCCTTCCGAGGGCGATGCGTCCGCGGCTGGGAGGCCCAGAGCGACGGCGGCGCGGCAATGATCGGACAGATCCCCGATCACCCGCCGCTGTGGTGGCGGCGTGATCCTGACCACGGTGGGGGTGGCCAGGATCCGTCCCTCCTCGGCCAGCTCGGGCCGCTCGACGGCGTCGATGACCTCGACCTCGTACATGCCGGAGAGGTGTGTGTCGCACAGGAACCGCAGGTTCACCTCCGCGGCCTGTGACCGCTCCGTGTTCCCAGCCACGTACAGCCTGAACGAGTAGGTGGTCACGTCACGACCCGTCTCCAACCTCTGCAGGGCTCCGAACGGGGCCTTGCGGTCTACCGCTGTTCGTACCCCGCAGACGGGCAGGGACGAGCATCGGAAGAGGAGACGGCGCGCGCAGCGGATGGAGGTGTCCTCCCCGCACGCTCGGCGCACGCACGAAACATCACCGGAACTCGCGTGGCGACGTCCAGGTCGATCTGGTTTGTGCGTCACGATGTACGCGGGTAGCGTCATGATGAGTCCATAGGGGCAGGCCACAGGGTCTTCGGCCCGCTTTCGCGAAGGCGGACGCGCCCTCATCACTCGGCTCCCCACCACTCTCCGTTTCAAGCTACGCCTCACCCGGGGGACGGGCAGAGCGGGCCCGGCCGACCGAACGGCAGCGAACCGCTCATGAAGTGAGCAGCCATGAGCCCGAGCAGTGGACAAGGCCACGGCGGGCAGGAGCCTCAGGTGATCCTAGTTCTCGTGGTCGAGGATCAGCAGGCGCTCGCCGGCGCTCTCGAGATCGCGATCGACGCCCAGCCCGATCTGCATTGCGTGGGGGCCGTCGGCACGGTCGCGGACGCCGTCTCGCTCCTGAGGGTACATAGTCCCGACGTCGTGCTCATGGACATTCATCTGCCGGACGTCGACGGAATCGAGGGGACGAGGCGGATCAAAGCCTCTCACCCGGATGTCCGCGTCCTCATCTTGACAGGCGATGCCAGCCCTGGCCTGTTCGCGGCCGCCGCAGCGGTAGGGGCTTCCGGTTTTCTGGCAAAAGACAGTAAATTCCCGGACATTCTTAAAGTGATCCGCGCCCCGGTCGAGAAGAACATCCTTATGGTGGAGGGCGACCCGCTCAGAGCGCTCCTCCAGGATTTCCACGCACCGCCGCACGTCGGACCCGAGAACTGGGCGAAACTCACCAGGCGCGAGCTGGAAGTCCTGAGGCTGATGGGCGAAGGGCTCGATCCCCGTGCGATCGCCGGGCGACTCGTCGTGAGCCTCCACACCGCTCGGGGCCACGTCAAGAACGTCATGATGAAGCTGGGCGCGCACAGCCAGCTCGAGGCGGTTGTCGTGGCCACTCGGACGGGGCTCCTGCCAGGACCGCGGAAGCCTGGTTGATCCGGCGATGCGGCCCATATGGGGGGCGTCATCGGCCCATATGCGGGTGGCGTGGCCTCCGCCGTCTGCCTAGATTGTGAATATGCGTCGCACCGCGGGTCGCCGCGGCTCTTATCCGAACTACCGCCCCGGCGGGGTTGGGCTCGAAATCGCCACGTACCCCGGCGAACGAGAGCGCCGCTTTCGTTCAGCGGGCACGCCGGCCTTACCGCGCATGGACGCTATGAGGCCTTCGTTTTCGCCCCAGAGACATCTCACCGTCGACATCCCCGGCCGAGTGCCCCGAAAGGAACCCGGCCTGCTTCGCATGTAACGCCCTCTCCGTGGTCCACGGGGATGCGGCAGGCGCGCTAGCGATATCCACGCCCGCCGACCGCTCGGTTGCGGGAAGGAAGAACTGACATGGACATGAGACATGTGAAAGCTCTGTCCGGCTGTATCGACGGTCTTGACATCCCTGCGTATGTCACACACCTTGATTCGGAGGTCTCCGATCCCCTCGGTGAAGACGAGATCGCCCGGACCATCAGGGCTGTGGTCTGCACACTGGAACGGCTCAACAAAGCACTGCAGCAACAGCGACGGTTCGCCTCCGACATGTCGCACGAGTTGCGTAACCCCATCGCCGGGCTGCGGGCAGAGCTTGAGCAGGCTCAGTCACATCCGGATGATGTTCGACTGCACGAGACCTTCGAACGTGCGCTGAGCGCAGTCGACCGGCTCGAGGCGATCATCAGCGACCTGCTTCTGCTGTCCCGGGTTGGGGGCGTCGTACCGTACGGGCGGGCGCCGGTCGACCTGGCGCATCTGGTCAAGGCGGAAGTCTCCCGTCGGGCCGACCGTATTCCGATCCAGTTGCGGCTCGTTCCCGCGGTGCACGTCAAGATCGTTCCCATTCAGATCGGCCGGGTACTCACGAACCTTCTGGACAACGCCCAACGGCACGCCGAGAAAGTCGTACGAGTCGAGGTCAGCCGTGACGGGGACATCGCGGAACTGGCGGTCTCCGACGACGGCGAAGGTATCGCCGAAACCGACCGTGAACGGATCTTCGAACGATTCACCAGACTGGATGCGGGCCGCCGCCGCGACTGCAGCGGCACCGGCCTCGGGTTGTCGATCGCCCGTGAAATCGCCCGGGCTCACGACGGGACCCTCCATGCCGGAGACTCTCCCATCGGCGGCGCGCGCTTCACGCTGCGGCTTCCCCTCGCAGCCCTTCCGGACGCCGATGGTGTCAGGAGGCCTAAAGGCCGGGCCCTGTGGGACGAGTGAACAACCGCAGCCAGAAATGCAACCGGGCAGGCTTCCCATCGATCAAGATTCGGGAGTCTGCCCAGTTCGTTGAGGGTGGGGCGCCAGGGACTCGAACCCTGAACCGACGGATTAAAAGTCCGCAGCTCTGCCATTGAGCTAGCACCCCGTGGTCGTGCTCCTCGGACCCGCCGCGTCGCGGTGTGATCCGCGGAACACTCCCCACAATGCAGGGTACAGAGCGTACCGCGTCTTCGGCGACGCCATTGTCCCTGATCGCCCCGCCGAGGCGACCGGAGGCGTCAGCGGAAGGCGTCGAGACCCGTGAGCGCCTTGCCCAGCGTGAGCAGGTGCACTTCCTGGGTGCCCTCGTACGTGAGCACGGACTCCAGGTTGGTCATGTGCCTGATGACGGGGTACTCCAGCGTGACGCCGTTGGCTCCCAGCACCGTACGCGCCTGGCGGGCGATGTCCAGCGCGGCCCGGACGTTGGCGAGCTTGCCGAAGCTGACCTGGGTGGGCTTCAGCTTCCCGGCGTCCTTGAGCCGGCCGAGGTGAAGGGCGGTGAGCCCGGCCTGGCCGAGCGCGACCGCCATCCAGGCCAGCTTCTCCTGCGTGAGCTGGAACCCGCCGATCGGCTTGCCGAACTGCACCCGCGTGGTGGCGTAGTCCACAGCTGCCTCCAGGCAGGCCCGGCCCGCGCCGACGACGCCCCACAGGATGCCGAATCGCGCCTCCGTGAGACACGACAGCGGGCCCTTCAGGCCCACGACGCCCGGCAGGACCGCGGAGGCGGGCAGCCGTACGTCGTCGAAGTACAGGGAGGAGGTGACCGAGGCCCTCAGGGACAGCTTCCGGTGGATCTCAGGGGCGGAGAAGCCCGGCGTCGAGGTGGGGACGACGAACCCCCGGATGCCCTCGTCGGTCTGCGCCCACACGACCGCCACGTCGGCGATCGAGCCGTTGGTGATCCACATCTTGGCGCCGTTCAGGATCCAGTCGCCGGACGGGTCCTGCTTGGCGGTGGTGCGCATGCCCGCGGGGTCGGACCCGTGGTCGGGCTCGGTCAGGCCGAAGCAGCCGATGGCCTCCCCCGAAGCCAGCCGGGGCAGCCATTCCTCCTTCTGCTCGTCCGAGCCGTACTTCCAGATGGGGAACATCGCCAGCGACCCCTGGACGGACACGAACGACCGCAACCCCGAGTCGCCCGCCTCGAGCTCCCGGCAGGCCACGCCGTACGAGACGGCGTCCAGCCCGGCGCAGCCGTACCCCTCCAGGTGCATGCCGAGCAGGCCGAGCGAGCCCAGGACCGGGGCGAGCTCGCGGGCGGGGAAGGTGCCCTGCTCGAACCACTCGCCGACATGGGGCAGGACCTTGTCGGAGACGAGTTCCCTGACGGAGTCCCTGATCATGCGGTGCTCGGGGTCGAGCTGGTCGTCGAGTTCGAGGAGGTCGTCCATGTCCGTCAGGGTATCCGGGCCCCCTCGGGGTAGGGCCAGGGGGAATCCCGATGTGCGCCCACCCCCGGACAGGCACTGTGGAGGTATGAACGAGATGAACACCAACGGTTCGGTCAAGCAGCTCCACCGCACTCGGAACGGCAGGATCGTCGCCGGGGTGTGCTCGGGCGTCTCCGAGTACACCGGCATCGACGCCAACATCCTGCGCCTCGGGCTCGCCGTCGCGAGCTTCTTCGGCGGCCTCGGCGTCGGCGTCTACGCCGTCGCCTGGCTCCTCCTCCCCGAGGAGGGCAAGAACACCTCCATCGTCCAGGACCTCATCAACAAGAACAAGGACGGCCACGTCTGGCAGGACGCCAAGGCCAAGTGGGACAACGTCCAGCAGGGCTGGAACCAGGGCGGCCGCCCCACCGGCACCTCCTACCCCCCGCAGGCTCCCCAGGCCCCCGGCTACGAGCAGCACCCGTACGGCCGGTCCTCCACCGGCGACTCGCAGAACCAGGGTCCGCAGGCCTGACTCAGGTAGCGGCGGCCCGGACCTTGGCGATGATCTCCCTACGCGACTCGGTCCAGAGCATGGTGAGCACGGCCGCGGCGCACAGCCCGGCCACGCCCGCCAGCGTCACCACCGGCTCTGGGCCGAGCCTCTGGGCGGCGGCGCCCCCGGCGAGGATGCCGGCGCCCTGCGCGGCCAGCAGCCCCGACTGCACCAGCCCGAACGCCGCGGCCCGCCCTGACGCCGGGACGCATTGGACGAACGCCGCGTTCGCCGCGAGCTGGTAGGCCCCGCCGACTCCGGACAGCACCCACAGGGCGAGCACGCCCTCCAGCGGGGGCCGGATCACGCACAGCACGAGCGGCGCGCAGGTCAGCATGGCCAGCCAGCCCATGCCCCGCAGCCGCCCCGAGGGCGTGACGAACCGCCCGAAGAAGAACGCGCCGATGACCGTGCCCGTCGGCATCGCCGCCATCAGCAGACCCGTGATCACCGGGACGGGCAGCCTCCCGTCGGCGAGCGCCGCCGCGTACGGCGCCGCGATGCCTTCGGGGATCACGTAGAAGCCGCACAGCCAGGCGAACAGCACAAGCGTGCGCAGCCGCCGTTCGCCGAACACCAGACGCGCGCCGGACAGCGTCATCCGCCACATGGACGGCCGGCCGTCCTCCCGCTCCGGCGCCGGGCGGTGCCGCACTCCCGCCACGATGACCAGGGCGGAGCCGAGGAACGTCGCGCAGTCCAGCGCCAGCGCCCGGTACGGCCCGAGGACGGCGATCGCCGCGCCCCCGGCGGCGAACCCCAGCATCTGCACCGCCTGGTTGGTCACGTTCTGCAGGGCCGACCCCACGACGTACCGGTCGCCGTCGAGCACCTCGGGCAGCAGCGCCGCGCGGGCGGCGGAGAACGGCGCCCCGAGCAGGACCACGCAGAAGACCAGCGCGCACAGCACCGGGAACGGCGTCGAGGGCAGGGCCATCACGGCGAGCATCAGGGCGCGCAGCACGTCGCACCAGAGCATGACCCGCCTGCGCGGGTACCGGTCGGCGAGCCCGGCCAGCAGGGGCCCGCCGAGGATGGGCGGCAGGTAGGTCAGCGCGTAGACGGCGGCCGTGGCCAGCGGTGACGCGGTCCGGCTGTAGACGAGCACGGCGAGCGCCACCTGGGCGAGCTGGTCGCCGAGCAGCGACATGCCCTGCCCGAGCCACAGGGCCCGGAACTCGGGGATCGCGGCGACCTCCCGGTAGGTGGTCCGCACCTCGGGAGGACGACGATGGCGGCCGGACAGCCTGCCGGGCTTGGGGGCCGCCATGTCACTCCGCAGAGGTCGCTCCGCCGGCCGTGTCCGCCGGTGTCCGTCGCGGCGACTGGGTATGACAGCCCGTGGTCAACATGTCACTTACAGTGCCTGTCGGATGCGAGTTTTGCAAGCGGCTGACGATCCGCTTTCGCGGAACGCGAACGCGAACCGTCGCCTGACGAGGGGAAAGGGCCCTACCAGCCGAGTTCGTGCAGCCGCTCGTCGTCGATGCCGAAGTGGTGGGCGATCTCGTGGACGACGGTGATGCGAACCTCCTCGACCACGTCGTCCTCGGTCTCGCAGATCTCCAGCGTCGGGTTCCGGTAGATCTCGATCCGGTCAGGGAGCACCCCCGAGTACCAGTCGCCCCGCTCGGTCAGCGGAATGCCGGTGTAGAGCCCGAGCAGGCCGGGCTCCGGCGGGTCGTCCACCACCACGACCACGACGTTGTCCATGACCTTGGCCAGATCCGGGGGAATCGTGTCCAGCGCCTCGGCCACGAGCTCCTCGAACCTCTTCAGCGGGACGTCGATCACGTGCTCATCGTGTCATCGCGAGGTGGCGGTGCGGTAGCGCCGTACGGCGAGTGGCCCGAACACCGCGATGATCAGCAGCGACCAGCACAGCGAGGCCGTCACGGGATGCCGGAGAGGCCAGGAGGCGGCGGCCGAGCCGGGGTTGCCGAACAGCTCGCGGGCGGCCGAGACGACCGCGCTCATCGGGTTCCAGTCCGCGATGGCCCGCAGCCATCCGGGCAGCCCCTCCAACGGCACGAACGCGTTGGCCAGGAACGTCATCGGGAACAGCCAGCCGAACGTCGCGGCGTCCGCCTGCGCACCGCTCTTCACGAACAGCCCGATGTACGTGCCCAGCCAGATCATCGCGTACCCGAACAGGGCGAGCAGCGCGAAACCGGCGAGCGTCTCCAGCGGCGTGCCGCGCGGGCGCCAGCCCGCGATCAGCAGGCCGCACGCGGTCATCGTGGCGAGCGACAGCCAGTCCTTGGACAGGTCCGCGAGGCTGCGCCCGGCCAGTACGGCGCCGCGGGCGATGGGCTGGACGCGGAAACGGTCGATGATGCCACGGGCCATGTCCTCGGCGACCGACGTGGCGGAGGCGACCGCCGACAACGCCATGACCTGCATGAAGATGCCGGGCATGAGGTAGTCCCGGTAGTCGCCCCCGCCGGGCAGGCTGATCGCGCTGCCGAAGACGTACCCGAACAGGATGGTCATGATGACCGGCGCGACCAGCTCGGCGGCGATCTGGCCGGGCTGGGCGCGCAGCTGGGCGAAGCTGCGGCCCGCGATGACGAACGTGTCGCTCAGGGCCCGGCGCAGCCGTTGCGTCCCCGTCGCGGGAGGTTCCACGGTGATCACGCCGCCCTGCCTTTCCGAGCGCGAGCCTCCGTCTCCCTGACCGGCGCATTCGTGAGCGCCAGGAACACCTCGTCCAGCGTCGGCCGGCGTAGCCCCAGGTCCTCCACGCCGACCCCGGCGGCGTCGAGGGCCGCGGCGACCCTGACCAGGGAGGCGGCGCCGTCCGGGACGGGCATGACGAGCCTGCGCCCGGCGAGGTCGATCTCGGGCTCGCCGGGCAGCACGCGGCGGACCGCCTCGACGCCCGGCGCCACGTCACCGGCCTCGCGGAAGGCGACGCTCACCCGGTCGCCGCCCACCGTGGCCTTGAGCGCGGCCGGCGACCCTGACGCGACCACCCGTCCCGCGTCGACGACCGCGATCTGGTCGGCCAGGTGGTCGGCCTCGTCGAGGTACTGCGTGGTGAGCAGCAGGGTGGTCCCCTCGGCGACGAGTCCGCGCAGCACGTCCCACAGCGCGAGGCGGCTGCGGGGATCGAGGCCGGTGGTCGGCTCGTCCAGGAAGAGCACCGACGGGGCGACGATCAGGCTGGCGGCCAGGTCGAGCCTGCGGCGCATACCGCCCGAGTACGTCCGCACCGGCCGGTTCGCCGCCTCGGTGAGGCCGAACCGCTCCAGCAACTCCTCGGCCCTGCCGCGGGCCGTACGGCGGGGCAGGTGGTAGAGCCGGGCGAACAACTCCAGGTTGCGGCGTCCGGTCAGCAGTTCGTCCACGGCCGCGTGCTGGCCGGCGAGGCCGATGCGGTAGCGGAGCCGTTCGGCGTCCCGCACCACGTCGCACCCGGCGACCCGGGCCCGGCCGCCGTCGGGGCGCAGCAGCGTGGTGAGGATGCGCACCATCGTGGTCTTGCCCGCGCCGTTGGGCCCGAGCAGGCCGCACACCGAACCGCCCGGCACGTCGAGGTCGACGCCCCGCAACGCCTCGGTCGTGCCGAAGCGCTTGCGCACTCCCTCCGCAAGGATCACGGCATCTCCTTAACGCAGTTAAATTTAACAGTGTTAAGGATGCACTGAACGCCGTTAAGCTGTCAATCGTGGCACTCGAACGCGACACGATCGTCAGGACCGCGATCCGGCTCCTCGACGAGGTGGGGCTGGAGAAGCTGACCCTGCGCAGGCTGGCGACCGAGCTGGGCGTGCAGGCGCCCGCCCTCTACTGGCACTTCAGGAACAAGCAGGAGCTCCTGGACGAGATGGCCGAGGCGATCTCCGTGCAGGAACCGCTGGCTCCGCTCGCCGAGGGGGAGTCGTGGGAGGAGTGGCTCGCGGAGTGGTTGCGAGGCCAGCGCCGCGTGTTCAAGTCGCACCGTGACACCGCGCGCCTGACCGCCGGCACGCACCCCGGCACGGCCACGTTGCGGACGGTCGAGACCATCCTGGAGTCGCTGCTGCGGGCCGGGTTCACCCGTACGGACGCGATGTGGGGTCTGGGCACGCTCGCGAGCTTCCTCGGCGGGTTCGTGCTGGAGGAGCAATCCGACCAGGAGCGGGGAACGAACGACCCCGCCCTGTTCGAGGGAGCGCTGGAGAGCCTCGCGCCCTACCCGAACGTGCGCGCCGTCATGGCCGAGACCGGCGGCCCGCAGACGGACGCGTCCTTCGAGCACGGCATGGCGCTGATTCTGTCCGGTATGCGGGCGCTTCTGGAGACTCAGGCGGACGGTCGGTAACCGGAACACCGTGTTCCGGTAACCAAAAAGGCCGCATCTTCGGGTAGTCAGGAAGGGATGGAGATTTCGCGGTTGCGGGCGCTCGCCCGGAGAACGGTCGGCAGCCGGTTCGCCCGTGTGCTCGCGGTCGTGCTGGCGGCGGTGGTCGGCGGATGGCTCGGCATGGCCTTCGGCGCCAAGGTGGACACACCGGTCGGGCCCGCGGACATCGGCATGTCCCTGACCCCGTCCTGGAGCGGGGAGACCGTCATCGACGTACGGCCTCTCGGCACGCTCAGCTTCGACAGCCACAGCGGCCCGTTGCGGCTCGACCTGTCGATCGAGGCGGTGCACCCGGAGGTCGCGGAGGAGATCCTCAAGAACCCCCGGTGGGCCGACCGGCTCCCGACGACGATCGAGGCAGACGTCATCTCGGGGCTGCGGAGCCTCGTCGTGCGGGCGGTGCTGTTCGCCGTCGCCGCCGGGTTCCTCACCGGCCTGCTCGCCTTCCGCCGGCTGTCCCGGGCGGCCTGGACCGCGGCCGGCTCGCTGGCGATGGTCGTCGCCCTCGGCGGCGTCGCCGCGCTGACGTTCAACCCGCGCTCGATCGCCGAGCCCCGGTACACCGGGCTGCTCACGGGCGTGCCGTCCCTGGTCGGCAGCGCCCAGTCGATCGTGACCAAGTTCTCCGAATACCGCGGCCAGCTCGCCAAGCTGGTGACCAACGTGTCCCAGCTGTACGAGGCTGGGTCGAACCTGCCGATCTTCGATCCCGACCCGGACACCATCCGCGTCCTGCACGTCTCCGACCTGCACATCAACCCGCTGGCATGGAACATGATCAAGTCGCTGAAGGAGCAGTTCAAGGTCGACCTGATCATCGACACCGGCGACATCGCCGACCACGGGACCAAGGCCGAGAACGAGTACGTCAAGGAGATCGGCTCCCTCGGCGTCCCGTATGTCTACGTGCGCGGCAACCACGACTCCATGACGACCCAGCGGGCGGTCGCGAAGCAGAAGAACGCGATCGTGCTGGACGGAGCCGCCGCCACGGTCGAGGGGCTCAGCGTCTACGGCATCGGCGACCCGAGGTTCACCCCCGACAAGTCCGTCCAGGCGGCGGGTGACGAGAGCAAGAGCCTCCTCGACCTCGGCCGGGCCAACGCGGGCAAGCTGGCGCCGCGTGACTGGCCCAGGTCCGCCTCCACCTCGGCGCCGGACAAGATCGCCGCCGACATCGTTGCGGTGCACGACCCGACCGTGGGCCGGGGTCTGTCCGGGTACGTGCCGCTCGTGCTCAGCGGACACGTCCACGCGCGGTCCACCGAGCTGATGCCCTCGGGCACCCGGCTGATGATCCAGGGGTCGACCGGAGGCGCCGGCCTGCGCGGCCTGGAGCACGACGAGCCGACCCCGCTGACCGCCTCGGTGCTCTACTTCGGCAAGAGCAGCCACCGCCTGGAGGCCTGGGACGACATCACCGTCGGCGGCCTCGGCGAGCAGTGGATCCAGTGCGAGCGTCATATCGAGCCGGACCCTGGTCGTACAATTTTTCCCGAGTCGCCGCAGGCGCCGTCGCCGACGGCAACCGGCAGCGGCTCGCCGTCGCCGGTCGCTTTGGCATCAGGGGCAAACGTCCCCTATGCTTCAGAGGTCTCCGACGGAAGGCGTCACGGAACAGGGCGGAAGCCTTGAGCCCCCATCGTCTAGCGGCCTAGGACACCGCCCTTTCAAGGCGGCGGCACGGGTTCGAATCCCGTTGGGGGCACGTGGAGCGCGTCGAGCGCACCGGATGACGGAAGGTCGAAGACCTCCCGGAAGCTGGTAAGCTAGGCGAGCCGAACAACACGGGGAAGCGAAAGCTCCCCCGGACATAAAGGTCCTGTAGAGCAGTTTGGAGTGCTCGCCACCCTGTCAAGGTGGAGGTCGCGGGTTCAAGTCCCGTCAGGACCGCGTACAGCGGCAGTAGCCGAGGTCAGGTAGCTCAGTTGGTACGAGCGTCCGCCTGAAAAGCGGAAGGTCGGCAGTTCGACCCTGCCCCTGACCACCATCCTTGAACAGCCCAAACGCCCCGAGCCGATCACGGCCGGGGCGTTTTTGATCTCCAGTGACAGCAACGCTGACAGCAACTAGCCTCGGGCAGTTGTACGGCGGCGCCACGAAGACCCCTACGGGAGAAGACCGCGCGAGAGAACGCGCGCGTGGGAAGACCGTACGAGAGAACCGGCGCGTGGGAAGACCGTACGAGAGAACCGGCGCGTGGGAAGACTGCGCGACAAACGGGCGTTCAAACTGTGCAAGTCCGCAGACGCGCGTTAAGCTACTCACTCAGAGAAGCGTGTTTGTGGACGCGCTAGTAGTTGAGGCCGACTCGACTGGATGCCGAGCCGGCCGCAACCGCCGTGGGTGCCCCCCTTACTGCAGTTCGTGAATGAGCCGCAGGGCAGTCGCTACGACGCCGACCAAAGCTGAAGCGACCTTGAGGGCGGGCACCACCCACGCGCGCACGTTGCGGGTTTCCCGCCTGTGCCTACCTGGCACTCATACCACCTCCTCCCTATCGAGTGCCGGACGTCCAGGCACCCGAACGTCTGAGGGTGAAGGCGATGCTGCTTGCGGGTTTCCGCGCTGTGCGACTTGTGGCCCATGTTAGAGGAGTTGCCGCTCTTGCGGGGCATCTCTCTGATCGACTGACGTGCTCGGTTTCGTCCTCCAGTAATTCGACGTCGAGGTCTGACGTGGGCATTGATTGTGCCCAACAGCAATAAGGCGGTCCGGCTAGCTGATCCGGACCGCCATCTATAGCAAATTGTTATAAAACTGAGGGTGTCGCCCAACTTGCCGAGGGCGCGGCGCTTGTCGTCGAGGGAGACGTGGGCGTAGATCGTCATTGTGACCTCGATGTCGCTGTGGCCGACGATGTCGCGGACGACCTGGGGCGGGACGCCGAGGTTGAGCAGGAGCGTCACGCAGGTGTGGCGGAGGTCGTGAAACCGCATGTCGCCGAGTCCAGCCGCCTTGCGGATCGCTCCCCAGCTTCGCCGCAGGTTGTCCGGCTCCATCGGCGTGCCGCGCAGCGATGGGAAGACGAGCGGCGGTGTCGGCGTCTCCGCGGCCTTTCGAGCGCTGCTCGGTGACCTCGCGGGGAACCCACAGCAGCACACGCAGCCAAGAGTCCGGGGCGCGGCCGACGAGGCGGCGCAGGTCGGCGATGTTTCCTATGTGCGCGACCGGCACCTGTCCGGCGGCGGTCATGTGCTCGATGTGCCGGCGGTCGACGGCGTACGCGTTGCCGTACCGGTGGGTCTCCAGCAGCAGCCGGCCTTCGCGGCGCAGCTCAGCGAGCCGCTCGGCGGTGACGAACTCGTACCCGTCTGCGCGGCCGGCCCCGACCTTGAGCTTCGGCAGCAGGCCGCGCTGGAGTGCGCCGTACGGGAAGAGATCATCCCGCGCAATGCGGCCAAGCTCGTCAAGGTGCCCGTCCCGAAGTACAAGGTGAACCGCGGCCTCACCGTTCCCCAGGCACGGGCAACGTTGTAGGCCGGCGCCGAACACCGGCTTTACGCGCCAGCAGAGCTGATCGGGTAGCCGGACAGCAGGCCTCAGCCCTCCCGGCATCCTTGAAGAGCAGGAGCAGTTTCGCCGGGTCCGCGACCCTACTCGTGCTCGATGAGGATTTTCTCTACGTCGTTAAAGGCGGCCCGCTGTGCGGCCCGCCGGGCGCGCCGGTCGGCAAGCGTGCCCGGCTGCGGCTCTTCGGCCGGTCCGGGCGCGCACCGCCCCGCGCGCCCGCAAGGTCGGCAGAAGTCACCACCGAAGACCGTGACGATCGCTCACTACGGTTCTCGCCACCCTGGTTGGGGCGATCGGCTGCCGCGCGGCTTCCGGTGCTCGGGCCTAGCGGCCCTGCGCTCCGGGTCCACTTGCCATCGAACCAGACTGCTTCCCCATCGCTAAGCCAGCGGCATTTCGCCCGCCATTGCTCCCTATAGGCGGCCTCGCCTACTCGGAGAGAGGTTCGACAGGTCCATGCCATGGGACGACGGCGACGGGACGATCTGTGTCGGTGCGACGGCCTTACTCGACGCTCTTCGACCGGGAGACGTTGCAGGTTAGAGATAGTTTCATCGGATTTGCGGCCAGTGCTACTACGAGGACCTCAGATACGCACACGAGGCGCGAGATCACTATGCGTATTAGATCCGCCACTCAAAGTGATATCTGTGCTGTCATGGCATGGCCAGGAACAGCGCCCCTGCGGTCCTTGAGGGGTGCTGTCTTCATGGCCTGAGATCACCATGACTGACGAAGGCAGAGAAATGTTTCGAGTTCCAGGCAGGCATATCGGCATAGCCGTCGCAGGTGCCGTCATATCCACCTTCGCCGTGACGTTCGCCGGCGGGGGCGTGGGTTTCGCACAGGCGGCCGCCCCACCCAACGTGCTGACCATGAACGGCTCCAGTGTCACCGGCTCGTCCTACCAGGGCACCCAGCCACAAAGCTTCAATCTGGTCAAGCAGGCCGACGGCAGCTGGGGCATCCGTAACAAGTACTCCGCTCAGGTCCTGACCATGAACGGCTCCAGTGTCACCGGCGCCCCCTACCAGGGCACCCAGCCACAAAGCTTCAATCTGGTCAAGCAGGCCGACGGCAGCTGGGGCATCCGTAACAAGTACTCCGCTCAGGTCCTGACCATGAACGGCTCCAGTGTCACCGGCGCCTCCTACCAGGGCACCCAGCCGCAGAGTTTCCAGCTGGTCAAGCAGGCCGACGGCAGTTGGGGCATCCGTGCCTTCTACGGCGGCGACCGGCTGCCGCAGGAGCCGCAGGCCTTCGGTGACGCGGCTGTCACTGAAGCCGGGTCCCCGGTGACGGTGGACGTGCTGGCCAACGACTCGGGTACCGGCACGCCCACCTCCGAGGGTCTGAAGGTGACCAGCGTGACGGCCCCGACGAACGGCACCGCCGCGATCCAAAACGGCAAGGTCGTCTACACGCCCAACGCCGGCCACACCGGCTGCGACAGCTTCACCTACACCGTCACCGACGAGTTCGACCAGACCTCGACCGTGACCGCCCACGTGGCGACCGGCGCGATCAACCAGCAAGCCCAGCCCGGCCCGATCACCGGCACCGCGGTGACAGTGAACGGATCCAGCGTGACGGGCGCGCCCTACCAGGCGGGAAACGCCGCCCAGACCTTCACCCTGGTCAAGCAGAACGACGGCAGCTGGGGCCTGCGCAATCAGGGCACCGCCAGCGTGCTGACCATGAACGGCGCCACCGTCACCAGCGCCCCCTACCAGGGCGTCACCAGCCAGAGTTTCACCATCGTCGCGCAGAATGACGGCAGCACCGGCATCCGCAACACCTACTCAAACCAGGCACTGACCCTCAACGGCACCACGGTCTCCGGTGCGCCCTACAGCGGCTCGCAGTCGCAAAGCCTGCAGCTCGTCAGCCAGGGCAACGCCTACGTCATCCTCGCCTACTACGGCAGCACTCAGGTCCCCCAGACCTCCACCGCGCGCAACGACGCGGAGAAGACGCGACAGGGTTCGCCGGTGACAGTGGATGTTCTGGCCAATGACAACAACGCCGGCTCGTCCACGCCCCAGGGCCTGCAGATCCAAAGCGTGACCCAGCCCGCGAACGGCACCGCCGTGATCCAAAATGACAAGGTCGTCTACACCCCGCGCGCGGGCTTCTCTGGTTGTGACACCTTCACCTACACCACCACCAATAACCTGGGACAGCAGGCCACGGCCTCGGTCTCGGTGGCGACCGCCGCCAAATAGCGACACTGCCCTCGCCCAACCGCTGAAGTCATGGCTGACCTCGGTGCTACGCCTCAAAGGCTGCTGGCTATCACCAGAGGTGACACGAAAGGGCGACCTAGCGCACGATTCGGGGCGAAACAACAAACCGGATCGTGCGCTGAGTGTCTGTCTGATGATCTCAGAATCGACGAGTTAAGATCGCTGCCTGAGGTTCACCGCGCTTTGCGTGACGAGGTGCTACGAGCGGAGATCTTGTCCTGACCGCAGCACGCCGCGAATAAGCGTCCCAAATGGCTTGGCCGATTTGGGACGCTCCGTCATCTGTCGGCTGTCCAGATGACAGCAGCGTTGACAGCAACGTCCCCGCACACGGGCTCACTTCGGCTACCGTCCACCACTCTCTGACCATGCTCTCCGCTACCCGACCAGGTTGATTGGTCCGCCTGAAAAGCGGAAGGTCGGCAGTTCGACCCTGCCCCTGACCACCATCCTTGAACAGCCCAAACGCCCCGAGCCGATCACGGCCGGGGCGTTCTTGTTTGGGGTTGACGACAACCCTCACGCAGCCGTGCTGTCTGGCTTGGTGATGCCCGGCACGGGAATCGGCACGGGAATGAAAGCCACCTACGGGAGCCCGGCCGCCGCTCTCAAGCCAGTACCACCCGCCTTGGTCAGGGACCTGAGTGAGACAACGAACATCGATGGTGCGCCCACTGGATTGCCCCAGTCGGCCGGTGAAACGCGATGGCACGAAGGACACGACAAGGTCGTCCAAGAGCTTGAGGACCCAGCGCGACTCTCAACGTGAACCGGCCCCGCACGACCTCGCGGAACCCGTGTGTGCGCGCCGAACGGGCCACATCAGGCGATCTCGACGTAGTCCAGCTCGGCGGCGAACCGTCCGTCGTCGTGCTGGAAGCGCAGCGTGTTCCATCCTTCGACTAGGTGCAGCTTGAACGACACCTGTTTGAAGGTCTTCCATCCGTAGGCGGTATAAAGCACTACGTACTCTGTCGAGTTGTTCACCTTCACGATTTGCCGCGCGTCGCCATCGCCGGCGGAATACTGTACGTGCGCCGTAAAGGTGCCGGTCCTGGGCGCCTCCACTCGGATCTCGACCCAGCTGCTCGGGAAGTTCAAATAGCCCATCGTAGCGTTGTTCGATGTACCGATGACAGGTTGAACGACCCTGGCATTGTGGGCTATGCCGTCCTCGGCCTCGTAGCGGATCGGGCCCGAATCCCGTATGGCGGCCAGGACGATCAGGGTCACCACGACGGCCGGCACGGCCGCGACCAGCAGGACCGTACGACGTCGCGGGCCGCGGGCGTGGGCGGGCTCCGCTTGGCCCGGCCCCGGCGTCCCCGTAGTGGATGCGATGTCGTCGACGGGTCGGCTCCGTAACTCCGGGCGCAACCCCAGCATCGCGACGACCAGCCCGGTCGCGCCCATCAACATGCTGGAGAACATGCCGATCACACTGGCCCGTTGATCCAGCACCTCCAGCACGTCCTCCGGCACATGGAGCGGGTCAGCGAAGAACCAGGCCAGCCCCATCCCCATCGAGACCGTCAACACCACGATCGCGGCGATCATCACTGTCCGCCACAGCCGCGAACCGGGCGCTCGCTCCTGCCCTCCCCCTGCGTTCGACATGGCTCCAGGGTCGCGCCTCGACGACCTCAGGCGAACGCTAGTTGGGAAACTGTTACCTTCGTGCCAAGAATTGGTCGCGTCATAATCGGCGTCCGCAGCAGGGCGGGGGTTATTGCATCGGAGTGGTCAGGAAGTCCTGGAGTTCACGGTGCCGGAATCGGTAGGTGGCGTTGCTCACGCGCAGCAGGCGTCCGGGCAAAGCCCGGCTTTCTGTCAAGCTGGTCTCGGCGTCAGAGGACGGGGCAACACCGCAGACATGGTGGCGTTCATAAAACCGATAGCGCCGAGACTCCTCAATGGCGGCGACACGTCGTCCCCGAGGAAGCAGGGCTGAACCGATGCCGGAACCGGTGCCGAATTCGCTCGTCCAATACGGCGATCGGGATCGTAACGCCGCGTGTCCGAGCGGTTCGCCTAGGAAGTTCAAGCACTGTCATGGTGCCGATTCGGACTCCTGATGCGGTATCGCCTCGCGGGATGTGCGACGGCAACGCTGACGGCGACGTCGGGCACCACGCACACACGACGGGCACCGTCGATCACCCTCGACCCCCAGGTCTTCGATGGGCGACAGGGCGACCGCGACACCTGAAAAGCGGAAGGTCGGCAGTTCGACCCTGCCCCTGACCACCATTATCGAACAGCCTCAACGCCCCGACCGATCACGCTTCGGGGCGTTCTTGTTTGGCTTTGACGACAACGTCTCCTGGCTAGGGCGTACGGCTCCTACTCCGCACCGCCGGGGCGCGTATAGGCGCTGAGGTCGATGATGGTGCGGGCAGGGTGCGCTGTAGCTGCCCGAGGAGCTGTCCAGGCACTGCTCCGGGCCCCGGGCGCGGCCGGCACGTGGCGCCCTGCGCTCCGAGTCACGCGAGCACCCGCGCTCCCAAACCGGCCCATACGGGACGAAGTTGCTCTCGGATGATATTCGACGCCTAAGGGTAACAACTGGCCGAGGAGGGAGCATGGACGCGGACGAAGGGGATAAGCCTGGTGATCCGGGCCGCCTGCTTGTCATCGGGGGTGCCGAGTGCCGCGGTTCCGGCCTGCTCGAGCGGTTCGTGGAGCTGTCTGGCGGCGAGGCGGCCCGGATCGTGCTGGTCACTATGGCCACCGGGGCGCCCGAGGAGGTGCACGCCGACTACGAGCGAGTGTTCGGCAAGCTCGGCGTGGACCACACCAGGGAACTGCGGCTGCGTGGGCGCTCCGACGCCGACGGCGACAACGCAGCCAAGCTCCTCGACGACGCCACGGGCGTGTTCTTCTCCGGCGGCGACCAGTCGCGGCTGTGCGCCCTGGTCGGCTCACGGGCCAACGAGATCCTGCGCGACCGGCTGCGCACAGGCGGCGCGGTCGTCGCCGGGACCAGCGCCGGCGCCACCGCGATGGGCCGCACGATGATCCTGGGCGGCGAGGGCCCCGGCGTGTCCGCCGCCACGGTCCGCACCGGCCCGGGGCTCGGCCTGCTCCCGAAGGCGCTCATCATCGACACGCACTTCAGCGAGCGCGGCCGGCTCCCCCGGCTGCTCAGCGCCATGGCGCTCGACCTGGAGTACCTGGGCGTCGGCATCGGCGAGAACACCGGGATCCTGGTCGAAGGCACCCGCTTCGAGGTGCTCGGCGCCGGCGTGGCCACGGTGGCTGACGGGCGGAACGCCACGGTCATCCACGCCGTCGGAGACGAAGACCCGATCACCCTGTTCGGCGTCCGGCTGCACCTGCTGCCCGCCGGGTGCGTCTTCGACATCGCGACCCGCGAGGCCACCATCGGGCCCGCCCACGACCGGTACTGATCACCGCCAGCCCGCCCATCCGCCCGACCCTTGGGGAGTGGCACGTGCGTCTCGACGACCTGCGTCACCTGAGCGGACCCAACTCATTCAGCACCCGGCCGGTCACCATCGCGCGGCTCGAGCTCGAGGAGCTGACCGGCCGGAACACCACCGAGTACCCGGGCTTCGCCGGGCGGCTGACCGCGGCCCTGCCCGGGCTGGCCGAGCACCATTGCGCGGCCGGGCGTCCGGGCGGGTTCCTGGAGGCGATGGCCCGGGGCACCTACTTCGGCCACGTCACCGAGCACGTGACGCTGGAGCTGTCCAGCCTGGTGGGCCGCGACGTGTACCTGGGCCGGACTATGTGGGCCGGCGCCGACGGCCGCTACGACGTGATGACCGAGTGCCCGCAGGACGAGCCCGCGCAGTCCTCGGTGCCGGCCGAGCTGCTGGAACTGGCCATCACCACGGTCAAGCACATTCTCCTTGAACGCATCCCCGACCTACCGCTCGAACTGGACAGGATCGCTCGGATCGTGGAGCGGGAGCGCCTCGGCGTGAGCACGGCCGCGCTCGCGGGCGCGGCCCGCAGCCGGGGGATACCGATCCGCCGGGTCGGCCTGCTGAGCATGCTGCGGCTCGGCTACGGGCGCTATCGCCGGCTGGTGTGCGCCGCGCTGACCGAGCAGACGTCGGTGATCGGTGTGGACATCGCGGCCGACAAGATGCTGGCCAAGCAGCTGCTGACCGACGCGGGCATCCCGGTGCCCGACGGAGTGGTGGCCTGGAGCGCGGCCGACGCCGCCGGGGCGCTGGGCCGGCTCGGCGGGCCGGTCGTGATCAAACCACTCCACGGCAACCACGGTGCCAACGTGACCGTCGGCGTGACCACCGCCGCGGCCGCGGCCGCCGCATACGCTCAGGCGGCGGCCGACGGCGAGGGCGTGATCGTGGAGAAGTTCGTGTCCGGCACCGACTACCGCGTGCTGGTGGTCGACGGCCAGGTGGTGGCCGCGGCCGAGCTGCGGCCGGCCTCGGTGATCGGCGATGGTGCCTCTGACATCACCCAACTCGTCGACATGGTGAATGCCGACCCGCGCCGGGGCGAGGGCCACTCCCTAGAGCTGACCAAGATCGAATTGGATCAGCATGCGCTCGCGCACCTGGAGGCCCAGGGCCTAGGCCCGGCGTCGGTCCCGGCCCGCGGCCAGCTCGTGACCCTGCGCCGGAACGCGAACCTGTCCACCGGCGGAACCAGCCGCGACGTGACCGACCTGGTGCACGAGGACGTGGCCGCCATGTGCCGCCGGGCCGCGGCCGTGGTCGGCCTGGACGTCTGCGGCATCGACGTGCGGCTGGCCGACATCGCGGCACCGATGCGATGCGGTGGGGCCGGTCACGGCGGGGCCGAGCCTGGCGCCGTGATCGAGGTCAACGCGTGCCCGGGGCTGCGGATGCACCTGTCCCCGGCCGAGGGGGCGCCGCGGGACGTGGCCGGCGCGGTGATCGACAGCCTGTACCCGCCCGGTGCCCCATCTCGGGTCCCGGTCGTGGCGGTCACCGGGACCAACGGGAAGACCACGACGGTTCGCATGATCGGCCACATCCTGAGCAAGGCCGGGATGCGGGTGGGGATGTCCACCACGGACGGGGTCTACTCCGGCGGCCGGCTGGTCTACGACGCCGACGCCTCGGGCCCGCGGTCCGCGGACATGGTGCTCGACGACACCAGCATCGAGGCCGCGGTGCTGGAGACGGCGCGCGGCGGGATCATCCGCGGTGGGCTCGGCTACGACCAGGCCGACGTGGCCGTGGTCACCAACATCACCGCCGACCACCTGGGCGCGGACGGCGTGGAGGATCTCGACGAGCTGGTCGAGGTGAAGGCGCTGGTCGCCGAGGAGGTTCGCGAGGGCGGGACCGTGGTGCTGAACGCCGACGACCCATTGGTCGCCGCGCTCGCCGACCGGCCGCGGGTGCGCAGGAACGCGTCCGTGATCAGGTATTTCAGCCTGGTGAACGGCAACCCGGTCATCGAACGGCATCGGCAGGCGGGCGGCCTGGCCTACGAGCTTCGCAACGGCGAGCTGGTCGAGTTCGATGCGGACCGGGATCGGGCACTGCTCAGCGTGGCCGAGCTGCCCGGCGCGTTCGGCGGGCTCGCCCCGCACGTGATCGCGAACGCGCTGGCCGCGGTGGCGGCCTGCCGCGGGCTCGGGGTCAGCGCCAAGGACATCCGGCGCGCGCTGGGCACGTTCACACCGGGCGAGTCGAACCCGGGGCGCGGCAACGTCTACCTGGCTGACGGCGGCCCGGTGATATTGGACTACGGCCACAATGCCGCCGCGCTCGACGCGACCGGTCGCATGATCAGCGACGTCTGGGGCGGCGAGCCCGTGGCCGCGATCACGCTGCCCGGCGACCGCCGCGACGATCTGGTGGCCCGCTCGGCCGAGGCCGTCGCCGCGTGGTTCGGCCGGGTCGTCGTCTACGAGGACGCCGACAAGCGCGGGCGCCGCCCCGGTGAGATGACCGGCCTGATCATGGCGGCCATGCGCCGGGCCCGGCCTGGCATCGGCCTCGCCACCGCCGAAGGACCGCACGCCGCCCTGCGCATCGCGGTCACGATGGCCGCCGGCCACCCGGTCCTGTTCGTCTACGAGAAGCTAGCCATGGCCCGCCAGGCCCTCGAGGCCCTGAACGCCCGCCCCTGGCCCGCCGGCGCAGTCCCGCCCGCACCCGCCGACGCCGGTCCCGCCTGCTCCTTCCATCGAGACGCCGCAATCACGGATGACTGAAAGCCCCCTCCGGGGGATGAAGGCGAAGGGATGAGCCGCCGAGCATTCTCGGAACGCTTCGAGCCTGTGCAAGAACCGGTTACGGACAAGACGGCCTGATCGTCTGCCAGGCCGTATGGAGACGTGAGCCCCCGGCGGTGACCGTCGCGACTGCTCATGGGGGTGACCCCTCGGACAGCCCGAACGCCCCGAGCGACCACGCTCCGGGGCGTTTTGATTCGTGGTGCCGGACGACGCCGCTTGAGCGGACGTCGTCTGGTCATCGCGGGTTATCGCGCCATCGTCCGGTCTGCGAGGACGGCGTCCCAGTCGACCGTCCGGGCCCAATCGGCATAGCTGTGCCAGGCCACGTCCGGGTACGCGGCGTGCAGCCCGTCGACGTCGAGGAAGTCGGTGTTCTCCTCGAACCGTTGGAACATGTCGGCGATCTCGTCGCCGGCCCACTGGCGGACCTGGTCCAACGGCAGTCGGTGGTACGGGATCTCGCGGCCGAGGACGTCGCTGAGGATCCGGGCCGCCTCCTCGCCGGTCACCCGGTCGGAAACGACGTCGATCCGCTCGCCGACGAACCGGTCCGGGTGCTCGATGGCGTGTACGGCGAGGCCGGCGATGTCTCGGACGGTCACCTGGTCCAGCGGCTTGGCTGCGGACAGCGGGTTGGCCAGGACGCCGTCGCGGAGGCGGCTGAAGCCGACGTTGAGGACGTTCTCCATGAAGTACACGGGCCCCAGGACGGTCGCCCGTACCTCCTGCTCGCGCAGATACGCCTCGACAAGCTGCTTGCTGTCGGCATGGTCGATGTCGGTCGCCGTGAGCCGGTCGGCGCCGCGGACCGAGGAGTACACCAGGTGCGCGCCGGCGCGCATCGCGACATCGACGAGGAGGCGACCCTGGGCAACCTCCTCGTCCTTCCCGCCGGATCCGAACGGCACCGAGAGGCCGAAGATCGCGTCGACGCCCCGGGCGGCGCCGGCGAGGGCCTCCGGATCGGCCAGGTCGCCGGGGACGAGCCGGACTCCGGCAGCGGACAATGCCCGCGCGGACGGCGCCTCGGGCGACCGGACGTAGGCGGTGACCTCGTGGCCATGGTCGAGCAGCAGCTCGGCGACGGCGCCGCCCTGCTTCCCGGTGGCGCCGATGACGAGAACAGTGGCCATGAAGGGCTCCTTTGCGGCGACTCGTGGACAGCGCCGATTCTTTGACCTCAACCTTTGTTGAGGTCAAGTGTTAGGGTCGGCCCGTGTCTCGGGCCCGCACCACGTTCCATGAACTCACCGTCGGACAGGTCGCCGACCGCAGCGGCGTCGCGATCTCCGCGCTGCACTTCTACGAACGCCAAGGCCTCATCCGTAGTACCCGGACGACGAGCAATCAGCGGCGATACAGCCGCGACACGCTGCGCCGGGTCGCCTTCATCCGGGCATCGCAACACGTCGGGATCTCGCTCGCGGCGATCCGGGAGGCCCTGGATCAACTCCCGAGTGAGCGCACTCCGACCCCCGACGACTGGGCTCGCCTGTCCGCGAGCTGGCGAACCGAGCTCGACGCACGCATCGCGCACCTGCAGGCGCTCCGCGACGACCTCACCGAGTGCATCGGATGCGGCTGCCTGTCGCTGCGGTCCTGCCATCTGACCAATCCACGCGACGTGCTGGGACGCGAAGGCCCGGGCGCGCGACGCCTGCCGCCAAGGCGATATCCGGCGCCTGCGCCCAGTCCCGAGCGCGCACCGGCGGCCGACAGTTGACTGTGTCACTCTGGGTAGTTGTAGCAACACGGGAAGTAGTAGCAGGATCTGGGGTGACCACCACAACTGCCGAGGAGGCCTTCTTGACGCTGTCCAGCGTTCCCGCTCTCGCCCGCCGCCTGGCTGGTACCGCCGCCCTGGTCCTGACGGTCGGCGCCGTCGGCCTGCCGGCTACGGCGGCCACCCTGCCGGCGCAACCGCCGCAGGGTGCAGCCGCGCAGAACGGCGCTCCCCGGCTGCCCGCCGGAGACGATGTGTACCGCACCTGGTACACGAGCCACTCCAAGTGCGTGGCGGCGGGCCAGGGAGGGATCGATCGAGGCCACTGGGAGCACTACACGTGCTCCGAGGGCGACTGGTTCTGGCACCTGTGGACCAACCGCTGAGCCGGCGGGACGACAGGCATACGGGAGACGGTCGCGAGCCGGGCGTGACGTCCGGTTCCGCATGGTCGTTGTAGGAGCCGTAGGCGCAGGCGCCGTGTGCAGCGGTGCCTGCGCGCTCGGGCGTCGACTCCGGAGGTGGTTCCGGCAGCCCGAACGTGACGGGCGGTCACGCTCCGGGGCGTCCTGTGCCGGGGAAGATGCGGTCCAGGTGGCGGTCGACGGCGTCCACGACGGTCTCCTCGGTGTAGTGGCCGATCAGGGTCGGATTGACCAGCCCCTGGGTGATGGCGAAAAGGATCACGGCCTCTCGCTCGGGGACCAGATCGGCCGGAGCCTCGCCGTTCTGCTGAGCGCGCCGGATCTGCTCCGCGAAGAAAACGGCATGGTACGGGTATCCCTCGCGCAGGGTCGCGGCGTACACCGGCTCGACCGCCGACCGGGCGAGGAACGCCAGCGCGATCCGGGCCTCGGTGCGCCGCTCGTCGTCCAGGGGCAGCATCTCGATGATCGCGCTACGGACGGGCAGGACGGCGCGTTCCAGGAGCTGCCGGTCGACCCCGCGAAAGCCGTCCCTGCCGTGTGCGCGCGGGCGGGGCGCCCGCTCGCCCGGGAGGAGTGGCGCGAGCACGTGGGAACGGACCCGGGCTACCAGGAGGTCTGTCGCGCTTAGATCAAGAAAGGGGCATCCCCCGACCTCCGACCGGGCGATTCGCGGGTTGAACCGAGGCGAGGGTGATTACGTGGTGTGAGGCATGAGACTACGAATGATCCTGCTTATGGCGGTGACGGCGCTGACCGCGGCCTGCGGAGGAGTGGAACCCGACACGTCGGCGGCCGCGGCTGACGACGGGCCGGCGAAGCCGGTCGCCTCGTGGGGCGCGGAAGGCGGATTCGTGACCGCGACCATGAACGTGCTGCGTCCGCCGAGGGTGGTGCTGTACGGCGACGGCCTGGTGATCGCCGACGCGAGCAAGCAGCTGACGCTTCCCGATGCCGAGACGGGCGAGGTGGTCGCGCGGATGCGGGAATACCTGGGTGGGCAGCCGCCGACGGCCGCGCCGAAGCCGGGTGCGCCGTCGGTGACGGACGTGCCGGACACCGTCCTCGCCGTACGGGGGGAGGACGGGAAGATGCTGGAGGTCCGGGTCCCGGCTCTGGAACAGCTCGCGGACTTCTACCCGAAGCAGCTGCTGGACGCGAAGAAGCTGATGGACGACCTGGGAACCCGGGCCGCCGCGGAGGGCGCCGACTACGTCGCCGGCCGTGTCCGGCTGGTCGCCGACGAGGCCCCGTCGGCGGAGGGCAAGCCGTCGCCGTGGCCCGAGGGCGTTCCGGAGCCTTCGGGCGCGGTGGACCCGGTCTGGCAGAAGGACGTCGAGGGGGAGACGGCGAGTGCCGTCACCAAGGCGGTTCCCGCCGGGCAGGAGTATGGCCGGTCGCTCTTCAGGACCGGCTCGGGGACCGTCTTCGTGCTGTCCTGGCGGTACCTGCTGCCCGGCGAAGAGTGACGGGCCGTCCCGGCGCGGCGCCGAAAGGACGGTTCCCCGCACCCGGGGCGCCTGCGGTGTGTCATGGGGTGCGCCGGGCCTGGTGATCCGCCGGTGGCGGCGGTGGCCGCCGCGCCGGCGACGCCAGCGTCCCAATGAATCCCAAAAAGCGACATTTGTCAGGTTTATTCGCTCGTTCACGTTCACGACACACGTGCGAGGCGGACCGTTTCACCTGCCCTGATTTCTATGATCGGCACGCTTGAACCATTGAAACGGTAGAAACATGACGCGCAGCAGCGCACCACGCACATCCACCTGGCCGGGCGCCATCACCGCCGTCGCACTCGCGGCCGGCGCAGTCATCGGCGCCCCGGCCTCCCCGGTCTCGGCGGCCGGCGAGGACCGGCCGGCCTTCCTCGGCAGGACCCTGTACACCGGCGAGTTCCACGCGCACACCTCCGTGAGCGACGGCGTCCAGCTGCCGCCCGACGCCTACAACCATGTCCACGACGAGACCGACGCGGACTTCTTCGCGGTCACCGAGCACGACGTCATGTGGGACATCCGCAACGGTGACGACTTCGTCGAGGACTGGCGGGACGCCGACTCCGCCGAGTGGCGTTACCTCCACGAGAGCGCCGCCCGATTCAACGCGGGACAGGACGACCTGATCGCCGTTCCGTCGATCGAGAACACCTGGTACGACGGCACCGGCCACATCAACGTGTTCGGCACCGACTGGCACGTGACGGCGCGGGCGACCGAGAAGGGCAGCGTCGACGGCTACGGCAACGCGTTCGGCACCGGCGACATGAAGTACGACTACTTCACGTTCCTGGCCCGTCTGAAGCAGGACCCGGACGCGATCGGCCAGTTCAACCATCCGTCCACCAAGGACAAGGGCGACTTCTTCGGCTTCAAGGGCCTCGACCCCGTCGCCGACGACCGGATGGACCTCATCGAGGTGAAGTCCGCCGACGCGGTGGGCGAGTTCCAGAAGGCGCTGGACGCCGGCTGGCACCTGGCCCCGACGTGGAACGGCGACGAGCACTCCGCGACCTGGGTGTCGGGGAACCCGTCGATCACCGGAGTATGGGCCAAGGAGCACTCCCTCGACGCGTTGTACGCGGCGATGCGGGACCGCAGCCTCTACTCCACCGGCGACACCAACGCGGTCCTCGGGTTCGGCGGCAATGGAAGCCTCATGGGCTCGATCCTGCCGGGCGACACCACCGGCCTGGACGTCGAGCTCCGCCTCGCCGACCCGGACGCCGGGGACTCCTTCACCTCCGCGCGCCTCATCACGAACGGCGGCGCCGTCGCCCACGACTTCGGCGCGATCAGCGGCAACGACCTCACGCTGAAGACGAAGCTGAACGTCCGGGACGGCGACTTCTACTACGTCCGCGCCGACCAGGCCGACGGCAACTTCCTGGTCTCCGCGCCGATCTGGGTCGGGAAGACCACCCGCGGCGCGAACTACGCCCCGAAGATCACCGTCCCGGGCGACTTCCCCGCCACGGCGCGGTACGGCGACACGGTCACGCTGCCCCGGGCGACGGCCACCGACGACTCCGGGACCCGACCCGCGGTGACCTACGAGGTGTTCGACTCCGCGGGCGAGGTGCCGGTCTCCGGCGGCGTCTTCCGCATCCGTTCGTACGACGACGCGTTCGTGGTCGTCAAGGCGACGGACGACCTCGGCGACACCAACGCCGAGCTGCTGCGCGTCCGGGTCTCCCAGACGGAGCCGGACCCCGCGGGCGTCTTCCGCTTCGGCAGCAACGCGACCGTGGGCGACAAGCCCGGCTCCGCCGGTGTCGCGGTCACCACCGACCGGGCCGTCGAGCGGGTCTACGCGCAGATCCTGCCCGAGGGCTCGGACGACTGGTCCACGGCCGAGGTGCTCACGTCCACGAACGACCGGCCGTACGAGGTGAACACGGTCGGCAACGACGAGCCGGTCTACCAGCACTCCATCACGGGCCAGACCCTGCGCTCGCACGAGTTCCGGCTGACCGGGCTGAAGGTCGGCACGACCTACCGGTTCCGGTTCGGCGTGGCCCGCGACGGCCGCGCGCCCGCCGCCGGCGACGCGCCGGCCTGGACCGGCGTACGCGGCCGGTTCCGCGCCGGCGGTGCCAAGGGCGAGCCGGTCTACATCCTGGGCGACGTGCAGGTGCCCGACGGCGACGCCGACGAGCTCACCCTGCCGGGGCGGGTGCTCGACCGGCTGAAGAGCCAGGCGCCGGGCGGCGGCACGGTGCTCCAGGTCGGCGACCTCGTCGACCGCGGCGGCCGGGGCGAGAAGTGGGCCGAGATCCACAACGCCTTCCTGTCCAGGCTCGACCTGCAGTACGTGGGCCTGGCCGGCAACCACGAGACCTACGAGGACCTCGACTACGACGCGGTCGGCAGGCAGCCGGGCGCGATCTTCACCAACATGTTCGCGCTGCCGGACAACGGCGTGATCGGCGAGAGCAACTACTCCTTCGACCGCGGCGACGTCCACTTCTCCGTGCTGAACTCCAACGCGCGCTTCGACGAGCAGCTCGACTGGCTGGTCGACGACGTGCGCGCCTCGGACGCGACGTGGAACGTCGTCGTGGGGCACTTCTCCTACTACGGCGGCCAGCACGCCGACGACGGCGGCATGGACATCGACCGCGACAAGGTCACGCGCGTGCTCGACCGGCTCGGCGTCGACCTGTACGTCGGCGGGCACGACCACGTCTACAAGCGGTCCACGATCTACGACGGGCGCCTGGCCACCACCCCCGAGGAGGAGGTCGCGGGCACCACGTTCGTGACCATGGGGTCGTCCGGCCCGAAGTTCTACGACAACCAGAAGTTCTGGTGGGACGACAAGGTCTTCGACGAGAACGTCCAGATGGGCGGCGTCCTGACGGTGACCGACGCCGGGCTGCGGCTGTCGACGTACACGATCGACGGGCGCCTGGTCGACGAGGTGACGGTCGCGAAACCGCACGGTTCCTGGAAGGTCTCCTCCGCCGAGATCGAGGATCGTGAACTGAAGGGCGTGGGTCTGCTGTCCTCCCCGGGCAGCCTGGACAAGGTCACCGTCATGGCCGCGACGTACGACAACGCGCAGCAGCGGATGCTCGACGTGCGCAGCGTCGAGGTCACGCTCGACCACCGTGGTCGCGAGCAGTACGTGCGGTTCGGCACGCCGCTGCCGGTGGCCCCGAGCTCCACGGTCAAGCTCTTCACATGGGACTCATTGGGGTCGGGGAGGCCGCTCCGGCCTGCCGTGACCCTGCGCGAGGGCCTGGCCGGTGAGGGCAGCGAGCAGTCGCCGTACCTGATCGACTCGCCCGACGACCTGGCCAAGGTCGACAACGACCCGGCCGGGCACTACCGGCTGACCGCCGACCTGAACCTGACCGGTCTCGCCCGCACCCAGATGGGCCGCGCGACCACCTTCACGGGCGTCTTCGACGGCGACGGGCACCGGATCTCCGGGCTGGCCGCCCTGCCCGACCAGGGGCCGGGCCTGTTCGCCGACAACCAGGGCACCATCGAGGACCTGGTGGTCCAGGGCGACGTCACCACCGACCGTTCCACCGCCGGCCTGGTCGCCGACGCCAACCACGGCACGATCCAGCGCGTCCGCGTCGACGGGTCGCTGACCGCGAACAGCTACGTCGGAGGCATCACCGGCCACCATTTCGGCACCGTTCGCGACAGTGTCTCCACGGTGGACGTGCGCGCCACGACCCAGTACGCCGGCGGGGTCGTCGGCGTCTCGGTCGGCGGGTCGGTCACCGAGAACGTGCTGGCCACCGGGGCCGTCGTCGCGAACGGCGCGTCCGCGGGCGGTGTGGCCGCCTACGGCTACACCGACACTCAGGTGCGCCACACGGTCGCGCTGAACGCGAACGTCTCCGCGTCGAGCTACGCGCACGCCATCGTCGGCCGCGTCTACACCGGGCAGACCGCGACGCTCGAGGACAACCACGTCAGCCGGTCCGTGCCGGTCAGCGGGCAGTCGCTGACCGGTCCGCCCGCGGCCGACAACCAGAAGGGCAACGTGGTCGCGCCCGCGGAGAGCCAGAGACAGGCTTTCTACGAGGAGCGCGGCTGGGACTTCGCGACCGTCTGGCAGTGGAACGACGTCGCCAGGCGCCCGACCCTGCGGATGGCGCCCGAGACGCTCGAACCGGTCCCGGCCCCCGGGCTGCCGGCCGACGAGCGCGGCTTCTACAAGGTCGGCAGCGCCGAGGAGCTGGCCTTGATGGGTAAGCACCCGTCCTACGACTACGTGCTCGCCGCCGACATCGACCTGACCGGCACGCCGTTCACGAGCCTGCCGGGGCCGTTCACGGGCGAACTCGACGGCGCGGGCCACACGATCAAGGGCCTGACCTCCACCACCGGTGGTCTGTTCACCCAGATCTCCGGGCACGTCCACGATCTCGCGGTCCTCGACGCCACGGTGGACACCACCATCGCTCGCGCCGGCATCCTGGCCGGCGGCAGCACCGGCACCGTCGAGCGCGTGCAGGTGTCCGGGTCCGTGACCGCGGGCTCGCGCGCGGGTGGTCTCGTCGGCGATTCGCAGGGCATCGTGCGCGACGCCTATTCCGCCGCGAACGTGCATGTACGCGGCACCGAGGCGGGCGGTGTGATCGGCGTGGCCCTGGCCGGCTCCACCACGGAGCGGGTCTTCGCCACCGGCGCCGTCACCGCGGACAGCCGCAACGACGGCGGCGTGGCCGGCTACGGCTACACCGGCACGACCATCCGCGACTCGATCGCGCTCAACCCGGCGGTGACGGCGCCGTCCTGGGCGCATCGCTTCCTGGGCCGGGTGCTGGCGAACAACGTCGCCACGCTGAGCAACAACTGGGCGGCCGAGACCGTCGAGGCGAAGTCACAGACCGAGACCGCGATCGGCCCGGCCACGCTCAACGGCGCCACCGCGACCCGGGACGAGGCCGCCACCCAGGCGTTCTGGGCGGGCAAGCTCGGCTTCGACTTCGAGCGCGTCTGGCAGTGGGACGCCGGCCTGGGCCGGCCGGTGCTGCGCGGCATGGCCGCACCCGGGGCGCCGGCGACGCCCGCCGCCGAGGCGGCGGCCGGATCGGGGGTCGCACCGGAGACCGGCGCCGAGGCCGGGGCGGCGCGGACCGTCCCGTCCGCCAGCGCGTCCGCCAGCGCACCCACTACGGCGTCCACTGCCGCGGTTACGGCGGCGGCCCAGGTCGTCGAGACCGGCGGCATCCGCCACGAGGCGGTCGTGAACGACGACGGCACCGTCACCGTGACGGTGTCCGCCGGGACCGCGGCGGCGGCCGAGCAGCTGTCGTTCCTCCTGCTGGAGGCCGGCGCCTCGACGTCGGCTCCGGCCGAGGACGACATCGCCTACCTCGGAGAGGCACCTCTCGACGAGCAGGGCAACGCGACGCTGACCGTGCTCCCGGACCGGGCGGACGGGACGACCCTCGCGCTCAACACCTCGGGCGACACGCCGCGCCACGTCGCCTCGCTCCTCCCGGGCACGCCCGGAACCCCGGCGATGAGGGTGCTCGACGACACCGTCACCGCCACGGTCAAGACGAAGGGGAACGCCCCCGCCCAGGTGACGATCACCCTGGCCTGCGCGGGTGCGGACAAGTGCCAGGAGCAGGTCGCCGTCTCCCACGATGGCCAGATGCTCGACACCAAGAAGGTCACGCTCCAGCCCGGCAGGACCAGGGGTCTGAAGCTCGACCTCCGGGACGAGGCCCGAGCCGCCCTCCTCGCCGGCAGGCCGGTCACCCTGGACGTACGGATCGGCGCGGCCCCGGCGGTCCGGGTTACCGTCACTCCGTGACCTACCGGCCGGAGACGTGCCAGACGCTCCGGTGATCCCGAACACATGGCGCCCCCGGCCGCGGGCGCCATCGCCGTAACGGAACAGTCACTCATTGTCTACTGTCACCCAAAGTGACCTCTCGGCAGCATTGAGTCCCCCGAAGAACGGAGACGGATGTGGCCAGTGAGTTCCAGCGGAAGAAGGTCAGCGGAGTTTTCCGGGCGATGGACGTGGACGGCGACGGCCGGCTGACCGAGTCCGACTTCCAGGCGCTCGCCTGCCGCTGGACGGCAGTCGCCGGATCCGCCGATCCGGAGCGGCTCGCCTCCGTCATGACCGGCTGGTGGCCGGTGCTCCGGGCCGCCTCCGGCCGGGACGGCGGCGACGCCGTCACCATCGACGAGGTGCTCCTCGTCGTGGAAGGCCTCGGCGACCGGGCGGACGCCGTCTCCGCCACCGCCGACGCGATGTTCGAGGCCGTCGACATCGACGGGGACGGGCTGATCTCCCGTTCGGAGTACGGCGCGCTCATCGAGACGTGGAACGGGACGCCGACGGCGATCGACGAGGTCTTCCCCCGTCTCGACCTGGACGGCGACGGCCACCTCACCCGCGACGAGTTCCGCACCCACTGGACGGAGTTCTGGGCGGGGGACGACCCCAACGCTCCCGGGACCTACGTCTTCGGCGCACTGGTGGAGTGACGACGGCACCGCCGCGGACACGGCGCGAGGGGACGGGTCAGCTCGCGGCCGACAGTGCGGCGATCTTGGCGGGGTTCATCAGCCACAGCACCTGGTCGATGCCCTCGTCGGAGGCGTTGACGGTGAGGACCGTGAACAACTCGCCGTCGCGGCGCAGCAGAGCGGCGGACTGCCCGTTCACGTCGGCCCATTCCACCTCGACCCCGGCCCAGAACCGGTCCGCGAACGCTCTGACGTACTTCGCGACCCGGAATGCGCCGATCACGGGGATGCGCGAGGCCCGGACGGCGCCACCGCCGTCGGAGTAACTGATGGCATCCATGGCGAGCAGGTCCTCCAGCGCGGCCAGGTCGCCGGAGCGGGCGGCGGTCACGAAGGCGGTGAGCAGCCTGCGCTGCTCGGCCCGGGTAACCGGTGCCCGGCGCTCGGAGACGATGTGTTTGCGCGCCCTGCTGACGAGTTGCCGCACCGCGACCTCGCTCGTCTCGATGATCTCGGCGATCTGCCGGTAGGGATAGTCGAACGCTTCTCGCAGCACGTAGGCCGCGCGTTCGGTGGGCGAGAGTTTCTCCAGCAGGAGCAGGACCGCGAAGCCGAGGGCTTCGCCCCGCTCGGCGCCGAGGTGAGGGTCGTCACCGGTGTCGACGGGTTCGGGCAGCCATGGTCCGACGTACGTCTCGCGGCGCACCCGAGCGGACTGCAGGGTGTTGATGGCGAGGCGCGTGGTCACCGTCGCCAGGAACGCCGCCGGGTCGGCCACGATGCCGCGGTCGTACGCCTGCCAGCGCAGCCAGACGTCCTGCAACAGGTCTTCCGCCTCGGTGGAACTGCCGAGGATCCGGTACGCGATTCCGAACAGGCGTGGCCGCACGCTCTCGAAGATGGCCGCCGCCTGGTCGAGGTCTTCGGTCCCGCTGCGATGGCTCCCCGCACCGACATCCACCATGGTCATGGCCCCGTTCCTCCGGCGGACGGACCCCTACAGCTTTCCACCTGCCCGTCCGGGGGCTTCGGCGGGGGATGGGCGATCGGGGCCGGTCCTTCTCGGAATCGCCGTCGTATGGATCGATCTCCACGGGCATTCTCGTACGCCTTCGTTTTTTCGGTGGATTTGACGGGAAGGTGATTGACCGCATGTCGCTTCCCGTGAGTCGTGGGGCCCGAGATGAGGCCGGTGTTTATCGATCCCGGGCGCGGGGATGGTCGGCGTCGTAATCGCCCAATTCGGGCGAAATCGACGGATCCAGGAGGCTGACATGACTGGATACCTGCCGTATCGCGATTCCACTCCCGCCGCCCGTATCGGGGGCGTACGCGGCTGGCAGGCGGACATTCTCCGCGGCGAGTCGTAGCTGAGTGGATCGAGGTGCTGCGGCGCGTATGGGCCGCAGTGCCTCGACATATCACACGACGTATCGGGGGACGTCCATGGCGCGATTGTTCTACCCTGCCGCCCGGCGCGACGACGTGGTGGAGAATCTGTTCGGAAATCCCGTGCCCGACCCCTATCGCTGGCTTGAAGACGGCGATGACGCGCGCGTGCGGGAGTGGGTCGCGGCCCAGGATCGTCTCTTCCGCGCCCACCGAGAGCAATGGCGTGACAAGGAATCCTGGGCGTCCCTGGTGGACGAGGTGTCCTCCTTCGGCGTGTTGGAGCCCCCGATGGTGCGGGGTCCGGTCATGTTCCTCGCCGAGCAGCGGCGCGGGGACGAACAGCGGCGCCTGCTCGTCGTCGACGCCGGAGGCAGGCGGGTGCTGGTCGACCCGATGGAGGCCGATCCGTCCGGCCACACCGGGCTGTACGCCTGGTGGCCGTCCCGTGAGGGCGAACGGGTGGCCGTGCAGATGGAGGTCGCCGAGCAGCCCGGCAGCGACCTCATCGCGCTGGACGTGCGCACCGGTGAGATCGTGGACGGTCCCCTGCCGCGCGCCCGCAACACCTCGGTCGCCTGGCTGCCGGGAGGGGACGCGTTCTACTACGTCAGCCGTGTTCCCGACGAGGAGCTGGCCTCCGGCGACCTGCGGCTGCACCGGCGCGTGCGGTTGCACCGGATCGGCACGCCCTGGCAGGCCGACACGGTGGTGTTCGGCGGCGAGGACGCGCCCGACCACTACTACGGGCTCACGCTCAGCCCCGACGGCCGTCGTCTGGCCGTCACCGCGGCGGCCGGGCCCGCCCCGCGCAACGACGTGTACGTGGCCGAACTCGCCGATCCGCGAGCCCCGCGCTTCGTCAGGGTCGTGGACGGAGACGCCGTACACGCGCGGGTCCTCCCGCGTTTCCTCGCGGACGGCCGCCTGCTGCTGGTCACCGACTACCAGGCTCCGTGCGGCCGCGTCTGCCTGGCGGATCGGTACGATGCCGGCCCGGCCGCCTGGCGCACGCTGGTGGCCGAAGATCCCGAGGCTCCCCTGGACGAGTGCGTGGTCCTGGACGGCCCGGCGCTCGCGCGGCCGCTCCTGCTGGTGGCGCGCGCCCGTCACGGCACCTCCACGCTGACACTGCACGACCTGGCAGACGGCCTGCCGCTCGCCGATCTGCCCCTTCCCGGCGCGGGCATCGTGTCGTCCCTGCGGACGAGCGTCCCGCATGGGCACCGGGCGTGGTTCAGCTACTGCGACGCGGGCACGCCCCCGACCATCTACCGGTACGACGCCGTCCGGGGGAGGACGGAACGGGAAGCCGGCGCGGCGACGGCCGGGCAGACGCCCGCGATCCACAGCCGCCGGGTCCGCTGCCGGGCCGGTGACGGCACCGCGATAACGCTCTTCCTGTTCACCGCGGACGAGGAGGACCGGGGCCCCCGTCCCACCCTCCTGTACGGCTACGGCAGCTTCGGCATGCCGATGCGCCCGTGGTTCTTCCCTCTGGCGGCCGCATGGGTCGGCGCCGGCGGGACGTACGCGGTCGCCTGCGTGCGCGGCGGCGGCGAGGAAGGCCAGCGCTGGCACGACGCCGGTCGCGGGCCGCACAAACACCGCGCGGTCGGCGACTTCGTCGACGCCGCGGCCTGGCTCATCGAGACCGGCGCGACCACCGCCGGCCAGCTGGCGATATACGGCCAGTCAGCCGGGGGTCTCCTGGTCACCGCCGCCGCCATGCGGCGGCCGGACCTGTACGCCGCGGTCGTCGCCGAAGGCCCGCTGTGCGACATGGTGCGCTACGAGCGGTTCGGCCTGGGATGCACCTGGACCGACGAGTTCGGCAGCGCCTCCCGGCCCGAACAGCTCCAGTGGCTGCTCGGGTACTCGCCCTATCACCACGTCACGCCCGGCGTCCGCTATCCCGCGTTCCTGCTCACCGGCGCGGTGACCGATCTGCAGACCGGAGAGGCCCATGTCACCAAGATGTGCGCGGCCCTCCAGCACGCCACCAGCGGTGACCGGCCGATCCTCATGCGCAGGGAACCCGACACCGCCCACGCCGCCTCGCCCGCGAGCAAGGAGCGCGCCCTGACCGCGGACATCCTGGCCTTCGCCGGTGAGCACACCGGCCTGTCACCGGCATGGGCGGCCGCACGTCTTCACGAGACGGCCGCGGAACGGTGAGGAACCCGCTCCGGGCGGCTAGCGGCCCTACGGCGGCGCCGGGCGGCGACAGCCGCGACGACGAGCCCGCAGACGACGAGAAGGACGAGCAGCAGCGCCCACGGCGGGGTCCACGCGTGCGTGGTGCTCTCGACGGCGGCGAGCGGGGCGACCGAGCCGGCCGCGTCGGTGAGCAGCGGGACGAGGGTGACCGTCCCCGTCAGTCTCAGCGCGGGAGTCACCCCGTGGACCGGTACGGAGACCTTCCAGGTGTCGCCCGGAAGCAACTGGGGCGAATCGTCGACGTGCGCCGCGCGGCCGCCCCAGCGCCCGAAGGGCCCGGAGAGGGCCACCGTCTGCCGGGCGGCGAGGACGGCGTTGCCGGTGTTGCGGATCGTGTACGTGACGGTGGCGTCGCCCTTCCCCAGCGGATCGGACGTGCCGGAGTAGCGCACCTCCAGGTCCCGCACGGAAAGGCCCGGCTTCAGCTCGCCGCCCACGCGCAGACGGACGCGGATGCCGAGGCGGCGCCCGTCCGCCGCGCCGGCCGAGGCCGGTGAGGTGACGACGCCGCCCATGTACTCGCCGGGCTCGGCGTCCCGCGGAAGAGCGACCGTGAACGGCACTTCGGCCGACTCGCCGGGCGGGACCGTCACGTCGGGCCGGTCCGTGCGGACCCACGCACCCACCCCGGCCGGCTTCGCGTCCCTGCCGCGCAGGTCGAGCCGGCCCTGCTCCGTGGTGAACCCGTCCGCGGCGTACACGGCCAGGTGGAGCGGGGTCGTGCCGTGGTTGGCGATCACGATGCCGTCCCGGAGCCGCCCGCCCGGGTCCAGGGTGTAGCTGTAGTTCCGCCGGCCGGACCCGAAGTCGCCGGAGGCGGTGGTGACCGTCCAGGGGGTCTCGCCGTCCGCCGCCGCGGCGGAGGCCGCCCCCGCGTCGAGGAGGCCGAGCGTGGCGAGCAGCACCACGACGACGGCCCGGGCGAGGGAGCCTGCCACGGTCGTCGCAGGAGGTCTGAGCGGGCGGTTCATCTGCATGGTCCTCGGTGTTTCTCGGGCGGGGACGGACGACGTGCCGCGGGGCGGGCGCCGTGACGGCGTCCACCCCACGGCCGATCGGGGCGGCTCGTCGTGAGAGGCCCCGCATCACCCTCGGTCGTCTACTGGAGCCAGTCGGACTCGGACGCGGCCGGCGTCTTCTCGCCGCCCTTGCCCTCGTTCGTGTGGATCACGACCTGGTCGACGAGGGAGCCGACCGGCTGAGCGGCGCTCGCGCCGTTGTCCGGGCCGCACCACGACTCCTGGCCCAGCTCCACCGCGGCGTTGGGGGCGGCGCAGGTGCCGCTGCGGATGTTCTCGACCACGAGCTTGTTGCCGCGCACCTGGACCCGCACGTACGTGCGGACGTGCTCCTGGTTCTCGACGGAGTTGGCCCAGTGGCTCTTGGGGTTCAGCGGGTCGGGGCCGTAGTTCGGGTCCTTGGTCGTGTCCGGAGCGGTCAGGTCGTAGTACTTCGACCCCGACGCGGAGTTGGCCGTCACGTAGATGACGCCGCCCGGGCCCTTGGACACCTGCGTGGCGCCGGGCTGCTCGTCCTTGTTCGCCTTCTGGCCGTTCTTGATCACGTAGCTGCGGGAGTAGCTGTGGTCGTGACCCTGCAGGACCAGGTCGACGCCGAGCTTCGAGAAGGCCGTCGGGAAGTCCTGACGGCGCACCTTGTTGTCGCCGTCGTTCGCGTGGCTGGCCGGCGAGTAGATCGCGTGGTGGTAGATGAGCACCGTGTGCTTGGCGTCGGCGCCGTGCTCCTCGACCACCTTGGAGATGTAGTCGATGTGCGCGGCGTCGGAGCCGCTGGCGTAGGCGTTGCTGTTGATGTCGATGAACAGGATGTTCTTGTACTTGAACCAGTAGTCGCCGCCCGAGCGGGTGGCCGCGGAGCCGTTGTAATACGGCGTGGACCGGTCGGTGTTCGGCGTCCAGAAGTGCTGCTCGTACGCCTTGCCGCCGACGTCGTGGTTGCCGATGGTGGCGGCCCACGGATACTGGCGCAGCTTGTCGGACGCGAGGAACGCGTTCCACTGCGTCTCGTTGTTGGCGCTTTCGACCTGGTCGCCGCCGGACACGAGCAGCTCGGCCTTCGGGTTGGCGGCGAGGGCGACGTCCAGGGTGTCCGCCCACCCGGCGCCGTCCTTCGCCACGTTGCCGGACGAGCCGATCTGCGGGTCGCCGAAGAACAGGAAGTCGAGGTTGTTGCCGTTGAAGTTCTGGGTCGTGAAGGAGTACGTCGGGGACCAGTCGCCCTCGGCGCCGACCCGGTAGGCGTACGCGGTGTTCTGCTTCAGGCTGTCGATCGTGGCGTGGGCGTTGTAGCCGCCGTTGACGACGTTCGCGGTGACCGTGGCCGGGAAGGTGACGGCGTTCGCGGGGAACCGGCCGTCGACGACCTTGGACGCCGGCGCCACCTGGACCACCTGCGCGGTGCCGGCCGAGGAGTACCACGACACGACGCGCTGCGTCTCGTCAGCGCCGACGCCGAGGACGACGCCGGTGAGCGTCACACTGCCGGCGTGGGCCGCGGTCGCAAGGCCGCCGCCGAACACGGCGCCGGCGGCGAGTGCCGCCGCGGTGGCGCCGAGGGCCACGCGGCGCAGGACGAGCCCGGGGTTATGTGTCCCCTTGTCGAGCTTCATGCTTTTCCATCCATGTGGGGGAATTGGAGCGATTTGCACGATTTCGGCAGTTGATGTCGCGGAGATGAACGTGGGGCAGGCGGACCGTTGCGCTTGCCGGAAGTTGTGATCTCAGGTTCCGAGCACCCGCTGCACGAACCACACCAGGCCCATCGCGGCCACACCCGCCGCGATCGCTCCGGTCGCCCACAGCCCCGCGATCGGCCGCCGGTGACGCAGCAGGGCGAGCAGGGGGAAGACGGCGACGATGATCGACAGCTGGACGGCCTCGATGCCCACGTTGAAGACGAGCAGCGACCACAGGAGCGTCCACGACCAGGCCTGGTCGATGCCCAGTGCCGAGGCGAAGCCGAGGCCGTGCACGAGGCCGAAGCAGAAGACCACCGCGAGCCGCGTCCGCCCCGCGCGGTCCAGTCCGAGGCGGCCATGACCGGTCGTCTCGAGCTCCGTGGCGTGTGAGCGGCGGCGCCGGATCCGCCACAGGTGCCAGCCGGCGACGATCGCGATCGACAGGGCGATGACGGGCTCGACGAAGGCCGCGGGCACCTCCACGAGGCCGAGGGCGGCGAGGACGAAGGTCACCGAGTGGGCCAGCGTGAAGGTCGTCGCCGCCAGCACGATCTCGCGCAGGCGGCGTGACCCGGCGATGAGCGCCAGCAGGAACAGGATGTGGTCGAGTCCGCCGAGCAGGTGCTCGGCCCCGAGCCGGAAGAACTCCCAGAACCGCTCGAACCAGGACTGCTGGGTGGAGAACGACGGATGCTGGGCGTCGAGGGCCGTGCTTCCGGACCTCAGGTCGAGGTCGTAGGTGACGATCGTCTTGCTGTCGCGCACATACCCCTCGGAGCCGGCGAACAGCCCGCTGCGCACCTCGTGCGCCTCCGCGAACTCCGGGCACCGGTAGTCGAGGACCAGGCGCGCGTACGGGACGCCTTCGCGCCGCCCGATAGTGAAACCGCCGTCCCTGACCGGGGCGCACGCCGTGCCGCCCGCGGTGACGCCGAAGCGCTCGGTCACGTACGCGACGACCGGGCCGGCGTGGGCGTCGAGCGCGGCGGCCTGCCGCGCGGCGTCACCGGCCTCGAACGCCGCGGTGCCCGCCCGGAAGAGCGGGTCGTCCTTCTCGTAGTCGGCGGCGGAGACGACGAGCAGGTCGTACTCCAGCTGGAGTTCGGCGCGGACGTGCCCGGTCGCGGGCGAGGCGAGGTTGACGTAAACCGTCGAGGTGAACCCGTGGGCGAGAGCGGGCGGGGCGCCCAGCGCGGCGGAGAGGGCGCTGAACAGGACGGCCACGGCTGCGGCGGCGATGACAGCACAGACACGACGCCGAGCGGCGGGGGACATATGACTCCTTTTGGCTTTGGCGTACGAAATCTGGTCGATTGAGGTGAACGAGCGGTATATCGGGCACGAACCGACGGCGAATCACGTTCGGCGGACGCAGTCTTCGCATCGGACATGAGGTAGGAAATAGGCGCAGTACCCCGCAGCCCTTCGAAGGACGATCCCCATGCGCTCTCGGCTTCTGCCTGCCTGCACCCTGGCCGCGGCAGTCGCGACCGCCCTGCTGGCCGCCGGATGCGGCTCCGGCGACGACTGGTCCCGGCCGCACGCGAAGCCCACCGCCGTCGGCACCCCCGGCCCCGGGTTCTTCCCGGCCACGTCACCCGCGCCGGAGGCGACGATCACACCCGGGCCCGGCTCCTGGAACGGGGTCCGCCCGCCGGAGGGCTATCGCGTGGTGCTGCTCACCGCGGGGGAGGACCGCCAGACCAGGACGCTGGTGAACGCGGTGACGGCGTGGGCCGAGGAGGCGCGCGTCAGTCTCAGGACCGTCACGGCCACGCGGCCGGACCAGTTCGTCGCGAGCATCAGCAGGGCGATGGAGATGAAGCCCGATCTCATCGTGAGCGCCGGCGACGATCTCGTCGACCCCCTGGCCCTGGTCACCCCCAACCACCTCGACCGGCAGTTCCTCGTGGTCGGCGCGGAGCTGGCCGAGCCCACCGCGAACGTCACCGCCGCCGACTGGGCCGGTGCGTCGTTCCGCGGCGAGGGCCTCGGCATGTCCTCGACGTACGACCCGGCCAGCTTCACGCCCGAGCGGGCCGGGCGTGCCGTACGGGCGGGCGTCGCGGCCGTCCTCACCGGCATGACCGGCATCGTCATCTTGCTCGATTAGGGCCGTTCGGGGGCCGGCGGCGGGACGAGCGGCGGCCCAGCGATTAGCATCCGATCATGACCGGTGGCGGCCGATCGGCCGCCCCCGGCCGCGTTCGACATCGCCGAGCACCAGCGTCACCCGCACCACGGACCAGCCCTCGCCCCGCGCGGACCACGCGCGCCGGGCCGTTTCGATCGGGAGTAGACCTTGTCGCAGACGACTCAGCCGCCTCAGCCGATGTTCGGCGTCTCCGTGACGCCCACGCCCGACGTGGCGCTCGTCCGGGAGCTCACGGTCACCGCCGAGCGCCACGGCCTCGACCTCGCCGGCGTGCAGGACCACCCGTACGCGGCGCAGCTGCTGGACGCCTTCGCGGTGATCGGTGACCTGCTCGCGCACACCGAGCGGATCCGGATCTTCCCGGACGTCGCGAACCTGCCGCTGCGCCCGCCGGCCGTGCTGGCCCGCACCGCCGCCGCGCTCAACCTGCTCTCGGGCGGCCGGTTCGAGCTCGGCCTCGGCGCCGGCGGCTACTGGGACGCCATCGCGGCGATGGGCGTGCCGCGGCGCTCTCCGGCCGAGGCGCTGCACGCGCTGGAGGAGGCGGTCACGATCATGCGGGGCCTGTGGAGCCCGGGCCGGAGCGTGACCTTCCACGGCAAGTACTACGACGTCTCCGGCATCCAGGGCGCCGACCCCGGGCCGTCCCCCGTACGGATCTGGCTCGGGGCCCAGGGGCCGCGCAGCCTCGCCCAGACCGCGCGGATCGCCGACGGCTGGGCGGCGCCGATCCCCTCCTACCTGCCGTACGAGCGCTGGCCGTCGTGCAACGAGATCGTCGACCGGGAGGCGGTGGAGCACGGACGCGACCCCCGCTCGATCCTGCGCATCGCCCAGATCCCGGGAGTGGTCACGGCGGGCGGGCGGCCGGGCACGACGCCGCTCCTGCGCACCGGCGCCGACCCGCTGCGCGCCGACGCCGACACGTGGGTGGCCGAGCTGACCCGCCTCGGCACGGAGCAGCCCTTCGGCGCCTTCGTCTTCTGGCCCGAGGAGCAGTCGGCCGACCAGGTCAAGCGCTTCGCCGAGGACGTCGTGCCCCGCGTGCGGGACAACCTCACCCGCTGAGCGCGCGGTCCTGGCCCCGCGCCGGCCGGTCGGTGGACCGTACGCGGACGGGGCCCGGAGCCGCACGGGTCACGGAGACGTGCGGGTCACGGAGACGTGCGGGTCACGGAGACGTGCGGGTCACGGCCGGACGGCCAGCACCCGGAAGCCGATCCCACGTGTCGTCCGCGTCACCGACTCGAGCTCGAAACCGGCCTGTTCCAGGAACGGCCGGGGATCGCGGGTGAGGTAGTCGGCCGCGGACCGCACGAACAGCGGTTCGGCCAGCCGCATCCCGGCCCGGATCACCGGGTTGCTCGACGGCCCGTGCTCGGCCAGCACGAAGCGCCCGCCGGGCCGGAGCACCCGGTGGGCCTCGCGCGCCGCGGCCGCGGGGTCCGGGATCGTGCACATCGTGAACGTGGACACCACGGTGTCCGCGACGCCGTCGGCCAGGTCGAGGCGCTGCACGTCGCCCTGCCGCAGCTCCACCCGCTCACCGAGGCCGGCCCGCGCCGCCCGCCGACGCGCGAGCTCCAGCATGCGCTCGGACAGCTCGATCCCGACGACCGTGGTGCCGGCGTCGTACAGCGGGAGGTTGAGCCCGGTGCCGACCGCGATCTCCACGACGTGACCGCGCGCCTGCCCGACGGCCCACTCCCGGCTGCCCGGGAGAAGACGGCGCTCCCAGGTCAGCATCTGGCTGTCGTATCGATCCGCCAGCCGGTCGAACACACGGCGTACGTCGTCATCCGTGGTGGCCCGCATGAATCGACCCTACCCAACGGGCGATCTCGCGGATGGTTCACCGAATGGTGACGACGTTGCGATTCAACACGTTCTCGAGAAGGCCGTCGAAGACGACGACGCGGGATGCCGGAGGGGCCGTGATCCTCACCTTCGCACCCCAGTGGTGATACCGCGTGTCCACGACGTTGGCGTAAACGGTGCTGACCCATTCGTCGTCGCGGGTGAACTCGTAATCCTTCTCCTCCCACCGCGTGACCAGGCGAATCGGCAATCCGTTCTCACCGACGAACAGCCTGAACGAGACCTTGTGCTTGTCCGGATTCATGGGACCCTGCTCCGCGTACAGATCCTGCGTCCTGAGGGTGCCGCGATATTCGCCCGGGCGGTGGACCACCGCCTTCGAGATCACGAATTTGAGCCTCGCGGGGCTCAGCACGTCGACGACCTGGTCCCCGCGCCGGCCGTAATCTCCCCAGGTCGCGGTGTTCCTGCCGAATCTGGTCCAGGTCTTCCCCGCGGGCATCGGACCCCAGCCGAAACCCTGGACATAGGTGTCGGGCCCCACGTTGACCACGCGGAGCGGGTCGCGCAGGTCGTCCAGTTGCTCGCGAGGAGTGCTGGCTTGGAGCGCGGGGGTGATTTCCAGCCTGGAGGTGAGGTCGTAGCCGGTTACTCCGGATTTTCCGAATCCGATCGAGCCGGTGGTGTGGCTGACGTAGGTCTGCTTGGAACTGCTGGAAGTCACCCGGGCCGTTTCCGAGACCAGCACTCCACGTCCGGGCGCGAACTGCTGCCCGAGCGCCTTGACCGGCTGAGTGGGCGAATCGGCGTGCGCGGCGCCGGAGAACAGCGCCGTGAGCATACCGAGCACAACACCGGCGACCGCGAAACGCTTCATATCCCCCCCTGGGCTGGAAGCACGCCGGGAAATCCTGTCGGCTTCGAATCACGAATCGATCTCGATATCGGCAGGGCTTCGATTCGCGGTGAGCTGCACACCCCGCGCGCCGGGTGAAATGTGCGGAGAGCCGTTTCCCTGCCCACGCTTCAGGAGCCGACGATGGATGACGAGATTCAGCTGATCAGTGACGGCGACGGACTGGCGGTCATCGGGAATCCGACGGCTGTCGAACGCTTCCTGGTCTCCGAGGGACTGCCGTCGAAGGACCTCGGACTGCAACGGCTCAGACCTGTTCTCAATATCGGGGCCGGAGCCGCACGGGCAGGTTCCGAGATCGCCGCCGACTCAGGCCGCTGGGTGAAGCTGACCAAGGAGTCCGCGCAGCTTGTCGACAAGTACGGGCTGAGGACAAGCTCGAAGTCAGGTCTCAGCACCGGTGTGCTGAAGGGGAACAGCGGCCAGATCAAGGGATTCGTCGAATTCGCGAAAGGGCCCCGATCGGTTCTGAGCAACCCGGCGGTTCTGGCCGGAGCCGCGGGGATCATGGCTCAGCTCGCGATGCGACAGACCATGGACGAGATCACCGACTATCTCGCCGCCATCGACGAGAAGGTCGACGACGTGCTCCGCGCCCAGAAGGACGCCGTGCTGGCGGACATGATCGGAGTGGACCTCGTCATCGAGGAGGCCATGACCATCCGGGAGCAGGTGGGCCGGGTCTCCGAGGTCACGTGGTCGAAGGTGCAGGCCACGTCGGTGACGATCGCACGGACCCAGGCGTACGCGTTGCGTCAGCTCGACGCGCTCGCGGAGAAGACGGAGCACAACACCAGAATCGGCGATCTCGCCAAGACGTCCAAGGAGGCCGAGTCGAAGGTTCAGGAGTGGCTCGCCGTCCTGGCTCGCTGCTTCCAGCTGCAGGACGCGATCGCCGTGCTCGAACTCGACCGGGTGCTGGACACGTCTCCGGAGGAGCTGGACCGGCATCGCCTCGGGCTTCGGGCCGCACGGCGGAACCGGCTGGATCTCATCTCACGGAGCACCGGGCGTTTGATGGCCCGCATGGAAGCGGCCGCCGGCACGGCCAACGCGAAGGTGTTGCTGCATCCGACCGCGTCCCGGGCCGTGGTGCATTCGAGCGACCAGGTCGCGATCGCCGTCGTCGACTTCCACGGGCGGCTCGGGATCGAGCGCGACCGGCGGTCGTTGGAAGCGAGACGATGGGCAGACGCGGCCGCCGAGGCGCGGGACAAGGTGCTCGAGACGGGGGCGGAGGTGCGGGACAAGGTGCTCGAGACGGGAGCGGAGGGCGTCGATGTCGCCAGGCAGCTCGGTAACGAGACCCTCGACCGGGCCAGATCGGTGACGGGCAAGCTCTCCAGCGGGATCGCCGAGCGGGCGCTCCGCCGCCGCGGGGACGACGGGCGAGCCTGAGGGAGCGCCGGTCGCCGGCCACCTGAGCTTTCACCCGGCGCCTCCGCAACACTGCGCCGCCGGTGGGAGGCGGATCAGTACGCCACGGTGAAGCGGGTCCGGTGGTGGCGCGGCCGTTCGGCCTCGTCCAGCAGCGCCACCGCGAGGTCCTCCATCGAGATGCGGGACTCGCCGTCGGCGTCGACGACGAGTTCGTCGGCGCCCACGCGATACCGGCCGGTCCGGGCGCCGGGGACGAGCACGTCGGCCGGGCTCAGGTAGGCCCAGTCCGCGGTGGTGTCGGCCCGGCAGGCCGCCAGCTGGGCGACGCACGCCGACGCGATGGGCAGCAGGAAGGACGGGTAGCCCGGCCGGTCCATCAGCGGGCCGCCGCCCTCGACGGTCAGGCTGCCCGCGCCGCCGACGAGCAGCAGGCGCACGCCGGTCTTGGCGCACGCCGCGAGCAGCGTGGTGGCGACCGCGACCAGCTCGCCCTCGGCGCCGGGGGCCGGGCAGGTCGCCGTGATCGCCAGGTCCTGCCCGGCGATCGACGCGACGACGTCGTCCATGTCGGTCGCGTCCCCGGTACGCACGCGCACCCTGCCATGTACCCCGCCGTCGACCCCGCCGTCGACCCCGCCGTCGACCCCGCCGGGCAGCCCGGCGAGGCGCACCGCGGTCCTGGCCACGGCGGTCACCTCGTGTCCGCGGGACACGGCCTCGGCGACCACACGCCTGCCCACGTTCCCCGTCGCGCCGAACACCGTGATGCGCATGCTGTTACTCCCTCTCGATCCGGGTGGTTGCCGTGGCGGTAACCTTGCGGTGTGCCCGATCATGTGGACCACGTTCTGCAGCAGTGGGCCCATGCCCGCCCCGACCTGGACGTGTCTCCGATGGCGGTCTTCGGCCGGCTGTCGCGGCTGACCCAGCTCGTCACCACCGAGCTGCGCCGCACGTTCGCCGAGCACGACCTGGACCCCTCGTCGTTCGACGTCCTGGCCACCCTCCGCCGTGGCGGCCGGCAGGCCCCGGCCGAGCTGATGCGCTCAGCCATGATTACTTCCGGGGCGGTCACCCAGCGCCTCGACCGGCTGGAGGCGCGGGGCCTGGTGACCCGGACGCCGAGCGACGTCGACGGCCGCGGTGTCCACGTCGATCTGACCGAGGCGGGCCGCGAGCTCATCGACCGCGCCCTGCCCGACCACGTGGACACCGAACGGCGCCTGCTCGCCGGGCTCACCCCCGCCCAGCGGGAGAACCTGGCCGAGACTCTCAGGCAACTGCTGGTCTCGCTGGGCGACGAGCGGGCGTCCTAGATCCGCTTGGCGCCGGACACCACGAGCGACGTCAGGACCACGAGCCCCGCGGCGACCCACAGCACCCCGGTCACGGCGACCGCGCCCACGATCAGGCTGGCGAACAGCGCTCCCAGGGCGATCGCCAGGTTGAACATGCAGGTGTTGAGGCCGGTGGCGGCCTCGATGCCCTGCGGCGCCGCCTTGATGATCCAGGTCTGCACGCTCACGGGCAGGCCGCCGAACGCGAAACCCCACGCGATCAACAGGATCGACCCGGTGACCGCGTTGCCGCCGAGGAACGGGAACGCCGCCAGGATGACCGCGAGCGCGACGCTGACCACGACGATCGTGCCGCGCACGTTGCGGCCCGCCCACGAGCCGGCGATGAGGTTGCCGGCCATCCCGGCCACGCCGTACGCCAGCAGCAGCGGGCCGACGAACGTCGCGTCCACACCGGAGACGTCCTGCAGGATCGGGCTGACGAACGTGAAGGCGCCGTAGTGCCCGGACACCAGTAGGAACGTGGCGATGACGCCGACCCGGACGGCGGGCGTGCGCAACTGCTCGCCCAGCGTGCGCAGCCGGACGGGCTCGGTCGCCGGCATCCGCGGCAGCAGCACGGCCAGCGCGATCACCAGCAGGAGCGCGATCGCGGCGACCACGCCGAACGCGACGCGCCAGCCGGTGAGCTCGCCGACGAGCGTGCCGGCGGGGACGCCGAGGACGTTGGCGGCCATGGCGCCGAAGAAGATCAGCGAGGTGGCCCTGGCTACGTGCGCCTCGGGGACCAGGCGGACGCCGAGGCCCGCGGCGAGCGCCCAGAACCCGCCGATGCTGACGCCCACGAACAGCCGTGCCACCATGAGCACGGCGTACGTGGGGGTCAGCGCGGACACGACGTTGGCCACCAGCGCCAGCAGGATCAGGCCGAGCAGGACCACCCGCCGGTCCAGCCCCCGGATCGCCACGGGCAGCAGCGGGGCGGTGACGGCGGCGACCAGACCGGACACGGTCACCATGAGACCGACTTCGCCGTCGGTGACGTTCAGGCCGCCGCCGATGGCCGTGAGCAGGCCCATGGGCAGGTTCTCGACGGTCACCACCAGGAAGGTCCCCAGCGCGACGGCGATCACCGCGAGCCAGTTCTTGATGGGCACGCGATCCGGTCTGCCGGCTTCGGCGGAGACGGACTCGATGACGGTCATCTGGTTCCTCCTGTGCGCGTGGCCCGGTCCGGGCAGGGGAGAGCGGACGTTCGTGCGTCGGCTGGGCAACTTCGCTTAGCACTAAGTGACTTTAGCTTAGTGCTAAGCGATTGACCAGGGGGGCCGGTGGCGGCGCCCCGTCGGCATGGACGGGCGCGCGATCCGGCGATCGCGCGCCGGAGGGCGGGGAGCCGCGCCGGCGGATGACCCGGGGAGAGCGATTGTCCGTGGCGCATTGTCACCACCGCCGTTTCTCGCGCGTGCTCTGGGCACTCCGAAACGGAGGCTAGTTCCGCGTTTTCCGCCGGGTCAACAAAAGTCGCCCACGATGCGGGGCGGGCCGTTTTCCGGTAGGGGTCGAGTGGGGTTGCCCGCCGCATTTTCCCCGCCCGGCTCTGGGGAACCCGAAAAGTCCGCAGGTGTCCCGGATTGTCCTGACATGCTTATGGGGCTGCTAGGGGTTGTGAGAAAAGCGCGCCGCGGCCAATTCTGAATACGCCCCGCCAGGCCAGAGTATTCGCGCCGCAGCTTACTCGAGCGCGAAAGGCCGAACTGTCGCGGGCAGCTCAATGCCATCGTTCGTGGCCGATTGCAATTCGTTTCCGACCGAGGCCGCTAAGGCCGGTTCGAAAGGCGGGTCAACATGCAGGGACTTATTCAGGTGGCCGGTGTCATCGACCAGGCCGAGGCGGACCTCATCCGCGAGGAGGGCGCGGACTGGCTCGGCTTCGCCCTGCGGCTGCCGGCGAAGAACGAGGACCTGTCCGAGGAGGACGCCGCGGCGATCGTCAAGGAGATCCAGCCGGAGCACAGGGGTGTCGTGATCACCTACCTGACCGACGCCGAGGAGATCAAGACCTTCTGCGCGGAGCTCGGCGTCACCGCGATCCAGCTGCACGGCGACGTGACGGGCGAGGAACTGCGGAAGCTGCGGCGCATCGCCCCCGACCTGTACGTGCTCAAGAGCCTCGTGGTCAAGCAGGACAACCTCGACGAGCTGGCCACGATCGTGGACGAGGCGGCCGAGTGGGTCGACATGTTCATCACCGACACCTTCAACCCGGCCACCGGTGCCAAGGGCGCCACCGGTCTGCTGCACGACTGGTCGATCAGCGCGGAACTGGTCCGGATCTCGCCCAAGCCGCTGATGCTCGCCGGCGGGCTGAACCCGGACAACGTCGCCGCCGCGATCGCGGAGGTCCGCCCGGCCGCCGTCGACGCGCACACCGGACTGGAGGACCCGGTCACCCGCCGGAAGGACCGGCTGAAGGTGCGCAAGTTCGTCGACGAGGCCCGCAGGGCCTTCGCCGAGCTGCAGGCGGGTGAGAAGGCATGACGATCACGACAGCGACCACGACCGGGCCGGCGCTCGACACCGTGCACCTGCTGCCGCAGACCAGGCAGCTCCGGGCACTGCACACGATCATCCGGGACCGGCACGCCGACCCGGAGCGCTTCGTCACCACGTCGGGCCGGATCATCCGCCAGCTCATCGAGACGGCCCTGGACCTCCTGCCGTACGAGCCGTTCGACGTGCAGACCCCGGTGGGGCGCACCTACCACGGCCTGCGGCCGGCCACGGGGATCTGCGGGGTGTCCGTCCTGCGCGCCGGGGAGAGCATGGAGCACGAGCTGCGGGCGATGTCGCCGGGAGTGCGGATCGGCAAGATCCTGATCCAGCGCGACAAGGTGACGAAGCTGCCGCGGCTGTACTACTCCGCGCTGCCCGCGGACATCGACCGGCGGAGCGTGCTGCTGCTGGACCCGATGCTGGCCACCGGCGGGACCGCGCTGGCCGCCGTCGAGGTGCTGCTCGGCCACGGGGTCGCGGTGGACGACATCGTCTTCGTCACCCTGCTGTCGGCGCCGGAGGGCATCGACGCGGTCCACGCGCGTCACCCGAACCTGCGGATCGTGACCTCGGCCATCGAGGAACGTCTGAACGAGAACGCCTACATGATCCCCGGCATCGGCGACTTCGGCGACCGGTACTTCGGCACCGACATCACACGATGAACGCCGGCGCCGCGTGATCGGCGCGGCCGGCGTCTCGCTGCCGGTAATCCGGCCCACGGCCGCGCCGGGCGCGGCCGTGGCCGCTACGGCGCCGAGGGCCGCGGCTTCCCACCAACTCTTGTCCGCTCATCGCAGGGGGAGGAAATGACCACCACTCCAGTCACTGAGGCGAGGCGGGAATCACCCGAGGACGTCTGTCTTCCCGATCTGCTCGACGCACAGGCCCGGACACGCCCGGACGACACGGCGGTCGTCTGCGGGGACCGGCGGCTGAGCTTCCGCGAGCTCGCGGAGGGCGGCGCGGCCCTCGGCGGGCACCTGCGGGAGCTCGGCGTGGACCTCGACGAATGTGTGGGGCTCTTCGTCGAACCGTCGATCGACCTGATGGTCGGGGTGTGGGGCATCCTGCGGGCCGGCGGCGCCTACCTTCCGCTGTCCCCCGAATATCCGGAAGAGCGCCTCCGCTACATGATCGAGGACGCCGGCGTGCGGGTCGTCGTCACGCAGGACGAGCTCGTGGCCAGGCTGACCGAGCTGGCGCCCGCCGGGACGAGGATCGTCACCCTGAAGGACGCGGCGCGGCCCGCGGGCTCGCCCGGGGGCGACCGTCACCCGGGCCTCCGGCCGGGCAACCTCGCGTACGTCATCTACACCTCCGGCAGCACGGGCAAGCCGAAAGGGGTGATGATCGAGCACCGCAGCATCGTCAGCCAGATGCGGTGGCTGCGGGCCGGCTACGGGATCGGCCACGACAAGACCGTCCTGCAGAAGACGCCGATGAGCTTCGACGCGGCGCAGTGGGAGATCCTCGCGCCGGTCTGCGGCTCGGTGGTCGTCGTGGGCCCGCCGGGGGTCTACCGGGACGCCGAGCGGCTGATCGAGGTCATCAGGACGCACGACGTCACCACGCTGCAGTGCGTCCCGACGCTGCTGACCGCGCTGGTGGACACCGAGGAGCTGCACGGCTGCACGTCGCTGACGCAGGTCTTCACCGGCGGAGAGGTCCTGTCCAAGACGCTGGCGACGAGCTTCTTCGACACCCTGCCGGGGTGCGAGCTGGTCAACCTGTACGGCCCCACCGAATGCACGATCAACTCCTCGGCGTACACGGTGGACCGGGCGACCGTCGGCGAGGGCCCGCACGCGATCTCGATCGGCGCGCCGGTCGACCACACCGACTACCACATCCTCGACCTGGGCGGGTCGCCGGTGGCCGTCGGCGAGATCGGCGAGCTGTTCATCGGCGGCGTCCAGGTCGCCCGCGGCTACCTGCACCGGCCCGAGCTGACCGCGGAGCGGTTCGTGGACAACCCGTTCGGCGAGGGCAGGCTGTTCAGGACCGGCGACCTCGCGTACTGGAACACCGACGGCACCGTCCAGTTCGTCGGCCGTGCGGACAACCAGATCAAGCTGCGCGGGTTCCGGGTCGAGCTGGACGAGATCAAGCTGGCGATCGAGACCCACGACTGGGTCAAGCACGCCGCGGTCATCGTCAAGGACGACCCACGCACCGGATTCCAGAACCTGATCGCCTGCGTCGAGCTGAATCCCAAGGAAGCGGCGCTGATGGACCAGGGCAACCACGGCGCCCACCACCAGTCCAAGGCGAGCAGGCTCCAGGTCAGGGCGCAGCTGTCCAACCCCGGGGTCCGGGACGCCGCGGAGCTCGACGGCAGGCCGGTCGTCGACCTGCCGGGCAGGCAGGCGACCGCGCGGCAACGCGCGCTGGCCTTCGCCCGCAAGACCTACCGGTTCTACGAGGGCGGGGAGGTCGGCCGGGGCGACATCCTGAAGCTGCTGGCCAGGCGGGCCGAGGGCGCGGACTCCCGCGGCCTGGACACCCTCGGCCTGGCGGAGCTCGGCGAGATCCTGCGGCACTTCGGGCAGCACATCAGCGAGGAGCGCCTGCTGCCGAAGTACGCGTACGCCTCGCCCGGGGCGTTGTACGCGACCCAGCTGTACCTCGAGATCACCGGATTGGACGGCCTGCGGCCGGGCTACTACTACCACCACCCGGTGCTCCACCGGCTCGTGCTGATCGGGCCGGCCGCGGAAGGGCCGCAGCCGCGGGTGAAGGTGCACTTCGTCGGCAAGAAGCGGGCGATAGAACCGGTCTACAAGAACAACATCCGCGAGGTCCTGGAGATCGAGACCGGCCACATGGTCGGCCTGTTCGAGGAGGTGCTGCCCGCGCACGGCCTGGACATCAGGGCCCTGGAGTACGCGCCGGCCACGAAGGACCACCTGGACTGCGCCGACGAGGACCACTACCTCGGCACGTTCGAGCTGGTCCCGTACGCGGGGCCGCGCCCGGACGACGTCGACCTCTACGTCCAGGCGCATCCCGGCAGGGTCCCCGACCTGCAGGCGGGCCAGTACGCCTACGAGAACGGGCGGCTGCGCCTGATCTCCGACGAGCTCATCCTCAAGAAGCAGGTCATCGCGATCAATCAGCAGGTCTACGACCGGGCCTCGATCGGCGTCTCGGTGGTCAGCAGGAACGACGAGGACTGGCTGCGCTACATCGACCTGGGCCGCACGCTGCAGCACCTGTCGATGAACGACGTCAACATCGGGTTCATGTCGTCCGGATACAGCTCGAAGTCCGGCGACGCCCTGCCCTCGGCGCGCCGGATCGACGGCATCCTGCGCTCGGCCGGCCGGCCCACCGGGCCGTCCTACTTCTTCATCGGCGGCCGCGTGAGCGACGAGCAGCGGTTGAGCGAGGGGATGAAGGAGGACCTGGTTCACATGAAGGGGCCGGCGGAGATGATCAGGGACGACCTGATCAACTTCCTGCCGGACTACATGATCCCGAACAAGGTCGTCGTGCTGGACCGGCTCCCGTTCACGGCGAACGGCAAGATCGACGTCAAGGCGCTGGCCGGGTCCGAGGCGACGAACGTGGACAACGACGACCGGCCGTACGTCGCACCGCGGACCATGACGGAACGCCGGATCGCCGACCTGTGGAAGAAGGCGATGAAGCGGGAGACCGTCTCGGTGGAGGACGACTTCTTCGCCTCCGGCGGGAACTCACTCATCGCCGTCGGGCTGATCAACAAGATCAACCGGGAGTTCTGCGGCTCGCTGCCCCTCCAGGTGCTGTTCGAGTGCCCCACGATCGAGAAGCTCGCCCGCAGGCTCGACGGACGCGACTCCGAGGCGTGCTCCCGGCTGGTGCCGCTGCAGCGGGAGGGCGCGGGCCGGCCCGTCTACTGCTGGCCCGGCCTCGGCGGCTACACGATGAACCTGCGCACGCTGGCCGCCAGGATGGGCGCCGCCCGGCCCTTCTACGGCGTCCAGGCGTACGGGATCAACCCCGAGGAGATTCCGTACGCGACCATCAGTGAGATGGCGGCCGAGGACGTCAAGGCGATCCGGCGGGTGCAGCCGTCCGGGCCGTACACGTTGTGGGGATACTCCTTCGGCGCGCGCGTCGCGTTCGAGGCCGCCTACCAGCTGGAGCAGGCCGGCGAGCGGGTGGAGCACCTGTTCCTGATCGCGCCGGGCTCGCCGAAGGTCCGCTCCGCCGCCGCGCCCGGGCACGAGCGCGAGGCCGGCTTCGGCAACGAGGCGTACGTGACGATCCTCTTCTCGGTCTTCGCGGGCACGATCACCGGGCCGCTGCTGGAGCGGTGCCTGGCCGAGGCCGTGGACGAGGAGAGCTTCGCGGCCTTCGTCCACCGCAGCTTCCCCGACCTGGACATCGACCTGGTGCGCCGGATCATGCGCGTGGTGGCTGAGACCTTCGAGTTCAGCTACACCTTCCGCGAGCTGGCCCGGCGCCGGATCGACGCGCCGATCACCATCTTCAAGGCCAGGGGCGACGACTACTCGTTCCTGGAGAACAGCAGCGGCTACTCGGCGACGCCCCCGGTCGTCGTCGACCTGGAAGCCGATCACTACGGCCTGCTCAAGGAGCCGGACATCGACGAGCTGGCCGGAGCCATCGGGGATCGTCTCGGGACCCACCGTAAGGAGATCATCATGCCGCACGTCAGCATCAAGCACTTTCCCGTCCCCCTCACCGAGCAGCAGCACTCCGACCTGGTCGCGGCCGTGACCAAGGCGATGACGAGCGCCTTCGGCTGCGAGGAGGGCTCGGTGTCGATCATCCTGGAGCCGGTCGCGCAGGAGCAGTGGGACGAGAAGGTCTACATCCCGGAGATCCTCAACCAGAAGCACAAACTGAACAAGCTGCCGAACTACGGCCCGGCCGCGGCGAACTGAGGGGCCGACGATGACCAGGGAGCACGGACGCATCCCGCTGGTTTACAGCGAGGAGGTCGCGGACGCCCTCGCCGAGGGCCGGCCGGTGGTGGCGCTGGAGTCGAACGTCATCACGCACGGCCTGCCCTATCCGGACAACGCCGCCACCGCGCGGAAGGTCGAGGACGCGGTGCGCGCCGGGGGTGCGGTCCCGGCCACGATCTGCGTCGAGGGCGGCCGGTTCAGGGTCGGCATGACGGACGAGGACGTCGAGCGGTTCGCCTCGACCCCCGGCATCCCCAAGGTCAGCAGCCGGGACCTGCCGGTGATCCTCGCCCAGGGCGGGCTCGGCGCGCTGACGGTGGCCAGCTCGGTGGTGGCGGCCGAGCTGGCCGGCATCCCGTTCTTCTCGTCGGCCGGCATCGGCGGCGTGCACCGGGGCGCGGAGAAGACGATGGACGTCTCCTCCGACCTGATCCAGTTCACCCGGTCGAAGGTGGCGGTCGTCTGCGCCGGGGCCAAGAGCATCCTCGACCTGGGCCTGACGCTGGAGTTCCTGGAGACCCACTGCGTGCCGGTGGTGTCGTACCGGTCGGACGACTTCCCCGCGTTCTACTGCGTGTCCAGCGGCTTCCGCAGCCCGCAGCGGCTGGACGACGAGCAGGTGATCGCGCGGGCGGTGGAGAACCACTGGGCGCTGGGCAACCGCAGCTCTTTCCTGATCACCACGCCGGTGCGGGAGGAGGACGCGATCGACGCGTCCGAGGTGGACGCCGCCATCGCCGGCGCGATGGCCGCGGCCGACCGGGACGGCGTCCGCGGCAACGCGATCACGAAGTACCTCATGCGCGCCGTGGACGCGGCCACCGAGGGCAGGTCGTCCAGGGCGAACATGTCCGTGCTCGTCAGCACGGCCGAGGTCGGCGGCCGGCTGGCCGCGGCCCACGCGCGGTACCTGCGGGAGACCGCCTGATCCGCTGGAGACCGCCCCGGAGCCCCGAAGGCTCCGGGGCGGTCCGCTGTGCCGGGGCCGCACGAACCGGAAATCAATGGCGCTCGGGGCATAGCGCCGGAGCCGGTTCGCGCGATAGAAACGTCCCACACATTTTTCAGGGCTTGATGTAAGTCGAGCCCACGGAGAGAGCGCTCTCTCGCTGCGTACCGCAGCGGAAAGGACGACCCGTATGACGACCCAGACTCCTGGCACTGGGAGTCCCACCGGGCGGCGCCCCGGCCGCCGGCTTATCGGCCGCGCGTTCACGGCCGGTCTCGTGCTGACGACCGCCGTCGTGACGGCGGGAGCGACGGCCGCCACCGCCGCGCCGATCCATGGAGACCACGGCAACCACGGAAACCCGGGGGCCGTCGACCTCGGGCCGAACGTCACCGTCTTCGACCCGAGCATGCCCGTCGACCAGATCCAGGCGACCCTGGACGCGGCGCACGCCGCCCAGGTCGACAACGAGATGGGCACTGAGCGCCACGCCTACCTCTTCAAGCCCGGCACGTACGGCACCGCCGAGCGCCCGCTCCAGATCAAGGTCGGCTACTACACCGAGATCGCCGGTCTGGGCGCCTCGCCCACCGACGTCGTCGTCAACGGCAAGATCGAGGTCTACAACCGCTGCCTGGAGAACAACGGCACCGGCAACTGCCTCGCGCTCGTCAACTTCTGGCGCACGCTGTCGAACCTCTCCATCAACGTCAACGCGGCGGGCCAGGACGGCTGCCGTCAGTCGGCGAACTTCTGGGCCGTCTCCCAGGCGGTCTCCATGCGCCGCCTCAACGTCACCGGCGGCACCCTGTCGCTGATGGACTACTGCACCGCCGGCCCGCAGTACGCCAGCGGCGGCTTCATCGCCGACTCCCGGCTGCCGTCCGTCACGAACGGCTCCCAGCAGCAGTGGCTGACCCGCAACACCGAGGTCGCCGGGTGGTCCAACGGCGTGTGGAACCAGGTCTTCTCGGGCGTCGTCGGCGCGCCGGACGAGTCCGGCTTCCCGGACCCGCCCTACACCACGATCGAGAACACCCCCCTCAGCCGGGAGAAGCCCTACCTGTTCACCGACGCGCAGGGCAGGCTCGGGGTCCGTGTGCCGGCCGCCAGGAAGAACACGCGCGGCGTCTCCTGGGCCGACGGCATGACGCCGGGCCGTACGGTGCCGCTGTCCGACTTCTTCGTCGCGAAGCCGTCCGACTCGGTGCAGGCCATCAACAGCCAGCTCGCGCGTGGCAAGAACCTGCTGCTCACGCCGGGCGTGTACGACATCGCGCGGAGCATCGAGGTCAAGCGGCCCGGCACGGTGGTCCTGGGCATCGGGCACGCCACGCTCACCGCCGTACGCGGTGCGGTCCCGATCGACGTCGCCGACGTCCCCGGCGTGGTCGTCGCGGGGGTCACCGTCGACGCGGGCACGCAGAAGTCGCCGGTCCTGCTGCGGGTGGGCAAGGAGCACGGTGAGCACGGCGGCCACCGGGCGCCGGCGGACGACCCGACGACCCTGTCCGACGTGTACTTCCGGGTCGGCGGCCCGCACGTCGGCAAGACCGAGACCGCTCTCGAGGTCAACAGCGACAACGTGCTCATCGACCACACCTGGGTGTGGCGCGCCGACCACGGCGTCGAGGGCTTCACCGACACGCAGCGCTGGAACACCAACATCGGCCGCTACGGCGCCGTCATCAACGGCGACCGCGTGACGGCGACCGGCCTGTTCGTCGAGCACTTCCAGCGCTACAACACGGTCTGGAACGGCGAGGACGGCACGACGATCCTCTACCAGAACGAGCTGCCGTACGACCCGCCCACCCAGGCCGACTGGATGAACGGCAATGTCGAGGGCTACGCCGGCTACAAGGTCGGCGACCGGGTGAAGAGGCACAACCTCTATGGCGCGGGCGTCTACGTCTTCAACCAGAACAACCCGCAGATCCACACCGAGAACGGCTTCGAGGTCCCGCAGACCCCGGGTGTGCGGCTGCACCACATCATGACGGTCAACCTCAACGCCGGGACGATCGACCACGTCGTCAACGGCGTCGGCGACGCGGCCGACACGACCAAGGTCGGCGTGCCGCAGTACATCGCGGACTACCCCGCCAAGTAGCCGGTGGGCCGGAGTCCCCGCGACTCCGGCCCATCCCTTTCACCGGTCGTCGCCGGACTCGCAGCGCCGCTTGAGGCCCTCCGCCTCCGTGCGTACGTACCTGCGGGTGCGGCCGCCGACCAGCAGGCCCATCAGCGGCGCCAGCGGTCCGGACTGGACGATCCCGAGCACGACCGACACCCCGCCGTCCCGGGGCGTGAGCACGTGCGTTCCAAGCGTGGTCACGCCCCCGCCGGCCGCCTGCCAGGCGAAGGACCGGCCTTCGGTGAACTCCGTCACCTGCCAGACCATCGGGGGAAGCCCCGGCTGCTTGATCCGTAGGCGGCCGCCGAGGCGCAGCGGGCCGTCCCCGAGATGCTCCACCGTGGTCATGGTGGGCGTGAACTCGGGCCATCTGACGACGTCCGCCATGACCCGCCAAACTTGCTCCGCGGAGGCGTCGATGTCGACGCCCGTCTCGAACCGCATGTCGGCTATCACTCCTTCGCCCGCCGGGGGATCTCCCGCGCGGTGCCGGTGGTCGACGTGGGCGCCGGGGTTGATCGGCGCGGCGACCACGTAATCGCACATGTGTCCCACTTCGCAATGTGATCCGGGAAGCGCCCGCCGCCCAACTGCCCGCCGTTCCTGCCGAACTGCTAGGTCCTCGGGTGCGGCGCCGTCGCTGGAGCCGGTGGCCACCGTCGTCGTGGAGGGCCTCCACGGCGGGCCGCTGTGCGCGTCGCTGGAGGTCAAGGGCTATCCCGCGATAGGGATCGTGGAACCCGGCGGAGTGGTCCGGGCGTCCGACACGATGATGCACAACGTGGCGGCCGCGCTGGAGAAGGTCTGACGATGCGGAAGATCCTCATCGCGCTGCGGTCGGCTGGGAGGCCGGCCCGCTGTTCACCGCCGTGTGCGTCACGCTCACGCTGCCGACCGCGCCGGCGCCGGTGGTGACGGCCTGGCCGACCGAGCTGGTGCTGGACGAGATCACGCCGGGGCGACGCCGGCCTGTTCTCGATGCAGGCCGAAGGCTTCCTGGATGCACTGCCGGAGAAGGTCCACGGGTGACCGGACGCGAGCGCCCCCGCCCTCGGGCCGCTCGTGGCCGGTGTCGCGTCATCCCTTCGCGGCCGATCGACGGGAGAGGGCACCGTCCTGCGGGCGGTTCCCGGCGACGAGATGGGCGTAGACGATGACGTTGTCGCGGTAGTGCCCACGGGCGGTGTCGAAGTCCCCGCCGCACGTGATCAGGCGTAGTCCGGGGAACCCGACCATCCCGTAGACCTTGCGGGTGGGGAAGCGGTCCTTCGGCACGCGCTCCAGGGAGTCCACCTCGAAGACCACCTGGGAGCGGTCTTTCCTGGAGATCCTCACCGTGTCGCCCGGACGCAGGTCGCCGAGGCGGAAGAAGACACCGGGCCCCTCTTTCGAGTCGACGTGGCCGGCGATGACGGCGGGACCGCGGGAGCCCGGCGCCGGGCCGAGCCGGTACCAGCCGGCCTCGTCGACCCTGTCGAGGGGCGGGACCTCCAGTGTCCCGTCCGGGTTCTTGCCCAGCGTCATCAGCGTGGTCCGCACGCCGATCTTCGGGATCTCCAGCATGACCGGCGGTGACGACGGCAGCGCGCGTGCCGTGGCCTTCGGCTGCGCCCGCGGGGTGGAGACGCTCACGGGAGGCGCGGGTGGCGCCGCCTGACGGTCGCCGGAGCGCCCGGCGGCGACGGTGACGGCGGCCGCGGCCGCGGACAGGACTAGGAGGACGGCGACCGAAACCCTGCCCAAATAATCACCGTTCCTGCGCCAAAAACTTCGGAACACATCCTACGTCGCCTTGATGTAAACCAGTCACTCCCGTCACGCGTGTAACCTCTCGGATGTAGTCACCGATATGCGGCGGTTTGCTGGGAGCTGGACGGTTTTAAGTGGTTCAGTCAGAAATTCTGCCCAGGCCGTCAGAGACCGGGTACGGCCACGCGCCCGATGCCCGAGGCCGCGGACACGCCGTGACGCCGGTCCATCCGGGAGACCTCGCGCAGATCCGTACGGGCCGCCATCGCGCTGTGAAGGGCGCGGACGGCAAGCGGGACCTCCCGGAGGTCGATCCCGCGCGCATGCACGTCACCGTGCTGGTCCCGGCTCATGACGAAGAGGCCCAGATCGCCGAGACGATGACGTCGCTGCACGCACAGCGGCGCAGGCCCAACCGCGTCATCGTGATCGCGGACAACTGCACCGACAGGACCGAGGACATCGCCCGCGCGCACGGCGCCGAGGTGATCAGGACGATCGGCAACCGCCACAAGAAGGCGGGCGCCCTCAATCAGGTGCTCGAAGTCCTGCTGCCCCAGCTGGGGTCCCGGCACGCCGTACTGGTCATGGACGCGGACTCGGCGCTCGATCCCGGTTTCATCCACCATGCCGTCCTCAGGCTGGCGACCGGCGCACTGGCCGCGGTGGGAGGCACCTTCACCGGCAAGCCGGGCGGCGGCCTGGTGGGCATGTTCCAGCGCAATGAGTACGCGCGCTACGCCAGGGACGTGCGGCGGCTGCACGGGAAGGCGCTGGTGCTCACCGGGACGGCGACGCTTTTCCGCGCGATCGCGCTCAAGGAGGTCGTCAGGGCCCGCCGGGGCGGTCGCCTCCCCGGCCGCGACCAGGTGTACGACGTACGTGTCCTGACCGAGGACAACGAGCTCACCCTGGCGCTGCTGCACCTGAGGTTCCGCATCCTGTGTCCCGCGGAGTGCACGCTCACCACCGAGGTCATGGAGACCTGGAAGGACCTGTTCAAGCAGCGGCTGCGATGGAAGCGGGGGGCGCTGGAGAACCTCACCGACTACGGCTGGACGCGGGTCACGTTGCCCTACTGGGGCCGCCAGCTCCTGTCGCTGGTCGGGATCGTTGTGATCTTCGCGTACCTGGGCGCCACCGCCTGGTCGATCGCGGTCACGGGCACGCTCACCTTCCATCCGCTCTGGCTGGCGGTCACGGGCGTCTTCATGGTCGAGCGGATCGTGACCGTCCGCAGCAGGGGCGCCAGGCAGATGGCTGTCGCCGCCCTGCTGTTCGTGGAAATGATCTTCGATGTCTTCCTGCAGTTAGCACAGGCGAAAGCCTTCTGGGACGCCGCATGGCGTCGGGAAAGGAAATGGTGAACATGTACAACAACCCACCCATCGGCGGCGTCGCAGCGGGCTTCGGCGGCGCGGCGCTGACCGCCCCGTTCATGGGCTGGAACGCGCTCTGGATCGCCCTTGGCCTGTTCACACTGGTTTCGGCCGCCGTGGCGGTCAAGCGGATCATCCCGAAGCGGGAGGCCTGACCCGGCGGGCGGGACGGCCGGTCAGCCGGAGCCGGTGTCGGCGGGGTGGGCGCCGCGACCCACGGCCTGCTCGGGCCGTACTCCGGTCCCGGTGCCGGCGGCGGGGGAGCCGCTTCGGCGGAGGACGGCGGCCGTCGCGACGGCGGGCACCAGGATGACCGCCGCCGCGACGTTGACCGCGTGGAAGCCGCCGGCGGCGAGGATCGGCCCGGCCAGCGCGGCCGCCGCGGCGCCCGCGTAGTTCATGCCGGCGTCGGTGGCCCCCTGCAGCGGCACCCGTACGTGGTCCGGCGCTGCCCCGGTGAGCAGCGCCGACCCGGAGATCATCGACGCCGACCAGCCCATGCCGAGGACGGTCAGCGCGAGCGCGGTGAGTGCGCTGCCCTCGGGGGCCGACGCGGCCACGAAGCCGAGGACGACGGCCGCCACGAGCATCAGCATTCCCGCGCACGCGGTCCGGACCGCGCCGAGCCGGTCGGCCAGCCATCCGAAGACCGGGCTGAAGGCGTACATGCCGAGCACGTGCAGGCTGATCACGACGCCGACCAGCCGCAGCGACATGCCGTGATGCTGCATGTGGAGCGGCGTCATCACCATGACCATGACCATGGTCGCGTGCGCGACCGCGACGAGCACGACCGCGAATCGCGCCACGGGATGGGCCGCCGCCCACCGCAGCGCCGTCGCCGCCCCCACCGTGCGGGAGCTGTCGGTGGCCGGGCCGGTGGCCGGCGCGGACGGCCGTACGGCGGGCCGGAGGAACAGCGCGACCACCGCGCCCGCCAGGGCGAAGGACACGACCGAGACCAGGTAGGGCCCGGCGAGGCCGGGCAGTCCGAGCCGTCTGCCGAGCCGGTCGGCCACCTCGCTGAGGTTGGGGCCGGCCACGGACCCGATCGTGGTGGCCCAGATGACGATCGACATCGTCCTGGCCCGGGCGCCGGGGGCCGCGCCGTCCGCGGCGGCGTACCGGGACTGCAGGTTCACCGCCTGGCCGACGCCGAACATGGCCAGCCCGGCCAGCAGCACGACGAGCTGGGAGACGACGGCGGCCGTGACGATCAGCACGCCGCCGAGCACGGCGATCGCGTACCCCAGGGTGAGCGAGCGGCGCCGCCCGTGCCGGGCCGCGACGCCGGCCAGCGGCACCGCGGCGACCGCCGCGCCGAGCACGCCCGCGGCCTGGCCCAGGCCCGCGACGGCTGTGCCGCCGATCCGCTCCACGAGCAGCCCGCCGACCGCGAAGCCGGAGGCGACCGCGACCCCGCCGAGCAGGTTGCCGGTGACGAGGATCCCGATGCCGTGCGGGCCGGACTTCGGTCCGCCGGAGTGGTCGCGGCTCATCGTCCGGACCCGCCGGGTGTCCTCGCCTGTCTCACGGCGCACTCGCCGCCGTCCACGCCCACCACCCCGGAACCACCTTTCCGCCGCGCCCTGTCCGGATGGCTCCGGAAAGCGGCATCTGATGATAAGTCCGGCGTGTGGTGCTGCTCATCGTTCATCCGCCCGCTGATGACCCAGGGGAAGTCGCCGAACGAAGTGGTATCCGGAAAGGGCACCGCCCTCCTCGCCGTGACGGACGAGGAGGGCGGGCTTCGAGCGGTTTTTCGCCGTAACCACACCGGGCGGCTTTTCTGGCGATGAGCCGCGGGGTTGCGCCTGACATGGCAGGCGCTTGCCACGAAGCCTTTCATACCGAGGTCAAACGCTCGATGCGGTCCGGTGCAACAAACCGCCCTGATCACACAAAAGGCCGCACGCGTCACCGCCGGACTCCCGTTCCGGTGAAACGCGTCTGGGCAAATTCTTCTTGAGGCTCCGCGTGAATGCGAATGACCTCGCGTGCGCCGCCCTACGGTTGGGGCCATGCAGCGACAGCCCTACGTGAAACGGCGGCGGTCACGCCTCTCCTACCAGCTGACCTACGCTCTGCGTCACCCCGGCAAGGTCTGGCCGCACCTGCGGCGGATGACCCGCGACGCGCGGCTGAGGGCGAGGACCGCCGACCACGTGTCCTACTACCGCGAGGTCATGCGCGCCGACATCGCGGAGATGAGCGCCGACGGTGCGATCGGCAGCCACGGCAGGGAGAGCTGGCTGCGGATCGGCAAGATGCAGTTCGACTACCTGCGCGCACACGGCCTCGCGCCGCGCGACCGCGTCCTCGACATCGGCTGCGGCAACCTGCGCCTCGGCTGGCGGCTGATCGAGTATCTGGAACCGGGCCACTACTACGGCGTCGACATCTCGCCCGAGATCCTGCTCGCCGCCGCGGACACGGTCGCCCGGCGCGGGCTGCAGTCACGGCTGCCGCACCTGACCGTGGTGGACGACCTCACCTTCGCCTTCCTCCCCGACGAGCACTTCACCGTGATCCACGCGCACAGCGTGTTCTCCCACAGCCCGATCGAGGTGATCGACGAGTGCCTCCGGCACGTCGGCCGCATCCTGCACCCGGACGGGTTCTTCGACTTCACCTTCGACCGCACGGAGAAGGTCGAGCACCACGTGCTGCGTGAGGACTTCTACTACCGGACGGAGACGCTCGTGAACCTCGCCGAGCGGTACGGCCTCACGGCGAGGTTCATGGACGACTGGGAGCGGACTCGGCACAAGCAGTCCAAGCTACGCGTCACACGCTGAGACCGGTGGCTACAGCGTCGAGCAGACCGTGCCGTTCAGGCGGAAGACCGTGGGGGAGGGGTAGGCCCCCTCGTTGGCGCCGACGAATCCGAGGGTGACGGATCCGCCCGCCGGAATCGTCCTGGTCTGCTCGTTGGGCACGACCCGCACATCCTGACCCTCGGATGTCCCCTCTGATGTCCACGTGCCGCCCTGCCCGCTGCTGACGCGTTCCCCGGCGGCCGGGAAGCGGAACGCCAGCGTCCAGTCGGACACGTCGTCCGCGCCGCGGTTGGTGACGGTGACCGTGGCGGTGAAGCCCCGTCCCCATCCCTGCGTCACCCGGTAGCGGACCGCGCAGGCGCTGTCCTGCGGCGTGGGTGCGGTGAAGGTCACCGGCGCGGACGGCCGCGACAGCCGTCCGGCCCGGTCCCTGGCCAGCACGTTGAGCGTGTAGGAGGCGCCGGGCTCCAGGCCGCGCAGCGTCAGCGAGGTGCCCCGGGTCGTGCCCAGCGGGACGCTGTCCGTGCCCGTCTGCCGGTACACCTCGTACCTGTCCGCGGCGGGACCGGTCGCAGGCCAGCTCACCGTGACGCCGCCGGGAACGGCGCGCGCCGTCGGCGTGCCCGGGGCCGGAGCGGGCTTCGGGCCCTTCGCCGCCCGCACCGTCATCGTCGTGATCGAGTACGGCGGAAGCGTCCGTGTGTACGCGTCGCCCTGCTCGGCCCGGACGAGCGCGGTGGCCCCCCGGGTGAAGGTGTGCGTCACCGGGCTCCGGCCGGAGGGGGTGAACCCGGTGTAGCGGAGCCGTACGGGATAGGCGGTGCCCGGATCCTTGTTGATCATCACGACGGCCAGGTCGCCGTCGGCCTGCCGTACGGCGTGCACGGCCACCTTCGGCCGGCTGGAGCCGGCCCTGACCAGGCTGTCTCCCGGTCCGGCGGCCGTCTGGAGGATCTCGATGCCGTGGTAGGCGGGGAACGGCGTGTTGAGCGGCGGCTCGCAGACGCCGTCGGCGCACTGGCCGAGCGACAGGAAGCCGATGTCCTGGTAGTCGGTCTCGCCGTCGATCGTGCTGACCTTCTCCAGTGTGTTGTGGGTGTCGAACCAGTCCACGGTGAAGACGCCGTTCTCCAGCGCGGTCAGGTAGGTGTCGGCGGCGAACAGCCCGGCCGCGTGGGTGTTGCGCCCGATGTTGGAGGCGACCTCGGTCAGCGCGAGCGGGACGTCGCGCCCGCCCAGGGCGGCGACGTCGCCCCGCACCTGGGCCAGCATCTCGGCCAGCCGGGGCGGAGAGGCCAGCAGCCCGACGACGTCGCCGGTGGTGTCCGGGATGCTCGTGCCCGGATACCAGTGGACGGTGAAGAAGTCGACCTCGGGCGCCACCACCGGGATGACCGTGTGGTTCCAGTTCGCCGAGTCGCCGGCGGCGACCACGCCGTCCGGCCAGCTCCCCGGGATCGTGAGCACCGCCCCGATCTTGATCGTGGGATCGACGGCCTTCATCGCGCGGACGAACTCCAGGGTGTTGCGGGCGTACGCCGCGGGGCTCTTGTCCGCGTGGTCGTCGGCCTCCCAGGTGGCGCCGTAGTGGCCGTTGCCGTAGAGCTCGTTGCCGATCTCCCAGTACTTCACGCCGTACTTCTTGGTGACGTTGGCGTACCGGACCCACCCGGCCGCCTCCTCCGGGGTGCCGGTGCCGTAGTTGGCGATCACGATGGCCTGCGCGCCGGCCTTCCTGACCGTGCCCATGAACGCGTCGAATTCCGTGTTCGGCGCCACGGTCCCGCCCGGCACCGTGTGGGTCTCCCAGTGGTAGAGGTCGCCGTACGACCCGCCGGGGTACCGCACCGCGGCGATGCGCGCCCGCTTGTACAGCCGCGCCACCTCCGGGTCGTTCATGTGGGAGTCCCAGACGGCGGCGTTCGCGCCGTACGCCGCCTCGTGGACGGTGCCGAGCCCGGCGTGCGCGTCGACCGAGACCTCGACGACGTCTCCCGGCGAGGGCGGCGGACTCTGGGCGGGGTCCGCCGCCGCGAGCAGGGAGGCGGCCAGGACCGCGGCGAGCGGGACGGCCAGGGCTGTTCGCATCGATCGCTCCGGGGTCGAAGGGGGACCGGTTCGTGAAGTCAGGCCTCGACGATCACTCGTGACGATCTCCCGGGTCAAGTGCGCGGTGCATCACCCCTGATCAGCGCGCATGGTTCTTTCATCGGCGGTCTCCCGTCGTGCCCTCGGGCAGTGTGTCGGCGAGATAGGCGCCGAGGTCGGGACGGCCGGGGGCGAGCACGTGCCGCACCCACGCGTCGCGTTCGTGCAGGATCGGCGGCAGCTCCCAGACACAGCCGATGAGCGGGCGTTCCGGCCGGATGAAGTGGGTGGGATCCCGATCGGGGCAGCCGAGCGCGGGCTGACCGGCCACCGCGTTGCCGTAGTGCAGGGCGTTGTCCCACGCCCAGGTGTAGGCGTTGATGTAGGCCCCGTCGTCCCCACCCCTGTGGAGGACGACGAAGGCGGCCGGGGGCGTGCCGTCCGGTTCGGGCAGCAGCTCGGGCAGGACGGCGTACGCCGCCTTCTCGACCTCGGGGTCGATGCCGGCCGGGTCGGCGGTGACGTGGTAGCGCTTGACGTGGTAGCCGCTCACCTGAATCGGGGGCGGCACGAACAGCAGTTTCTCCGCGAAAGCCATGCGGGGACGGTAGGGCCGCTTCACTGACACCTTCCGTCAGTGGAATCGTGGCGCTGTGCGCGCGTCCCGGTTGCTGTCGATCCTCCTGTTGCTGCAGTCGCGCGGCCGGCTGACGGCCCGGCAGCTCGCCGCCGAGCTGGAGGTCAGCGTCCGCACGATCTACCGGGACGTCGAGTCGCTGCACGCCGCCGGCATCCCCTTGTACGGCGAGGCCGGGCACGAGGGCGGCTATCGCCTGATGGACGGCTTCCGCACCCGGCTAACCGGCCTGACCGAGGGGGAGGCGGGCGCGCTGTTCCTGGCCGGGCTCCGGGGACCGGCCGCGGATCTCGGCC
>NZ_JBFAOO010000008.1:0-81563 GCF_040675265.1 Microbispora sp. NPDC049633 | reverse complement strand
CCTGCGGACGAGTTCCGCCACCGCGGCGGGCACGGTCGCCGCCACCGGACCCCGCGCGCGGCCGCTCAGGATCTCCCGCAGGAAGAACGGATTCCCCCCAGTTCGTTCTGCCAGCCGGCGCGCGGCCGGCTCGTCCAGCGTGACGCCGGCATCGGCGGCGAGGGCGCGCACCGCCCGGCTGTCCAGACCCTCCAGCCGGACCCTCACCAGGTCGTAGCGGGCCAGAGCGCACAGCAGATCTTCGGCCGCGTGCCCGGTGGTGCCCGGCGGCGGGGAACAGCGGAAGGCGGCGACGACGGTCACGGGCGTGTCGCCGGGCACGGCGCGCAGATGGATCATGACGTCCCCGAGCAATTCGACGGATGCCGGGTCCGCACGGTGCAGATCGTCGAGGACGACGACCAGCGGCTGCTCGCGCGCGGCGGCGGCCAGACATCGTGCGACCGCCCCGCCGCGGCGCGCGGACGCCGTGCCCGCGGGCGGCACGTCGTCAAGCAGGTCCCGCAGGGTGGAGCGGTCAGCCGGAGGGCAGCGCCGCAGGAGCGCCCTCAGCACCTGACGCCACGGTCCGAAAGGGCGCGCCTCGCCGGCGTCGTCACAGCCGCCCCAAAGCACCAGATGTCCGAGCCGGGCGCGGTCCTCCCGGAAGGCCGCCAGCAGGGCGGTCTTGCCGATGCCCGGCTCCCCGCTGACCGCGGCGACCACCGGCGCCGTGCCCGGCCGCATGGTCGTCAGCTCCGCCAGTTCCCGCTCCCGGCCGCGCAGCGGCCGCCGCTCCCGGCGGGCCTCCGCAGCGTGCGACACGGCGGTGTGCGACACGGCGGTGTGCGACACGGCGGTGTGCGACACGGCGGTGTGCGACACGGCGGCGAGGACGGGTTCCAGGCAGGGGGCGTGCCGGAGGATGTCGGCCTCCAGCGTCCGCAGCGCCGCGCCCGAGGCCGTCCCCGGACGGCGACCCGGGCGGCTTGCGGCGCGACGCAGCACGGCCAGCGCGTCGGCCTGCCTGCCGGTGCGGTAGAGCGCCAGTGCCAGCAGGCACCACAGCCGCTCCCGGGAGGGGTTGGCCTCCGTCTCCCCCTCCAGGTCGCCGATCACCGCCTGCGGCCGGTCCAGGTCCAGCAAGGCCTGCGCGCGCCGTTCGACCGCCGCCGCACGCTGCTCCCACAGCCGGTCCACCTCGGCGACGGCCCACGGCTCGTCGCAGAACTCTCCGTACGGGATACCCCGCCAGAGCCCCAGCGCCTCGTCGAGCAGGGGCAGCGCGTCGGCCGCCGGGCGGCCTTCCGCATTGCGCACCAGTTCTTCGAAGCGCAGGGCGTCGACGTCCGTAGCCGCCAGCGCGTACCCGGGAGGACGCGAGATCAACAGACACGGCGGGGTACGCGGAGCGCGACCCGGCTCGACGGCCCGGCGCAGCCTCGACACATGCGCTCGCAACGTCGCCACGGCGCAGGCCGGAGGCGCGCCGCGGTACACGTCGTCGACGAGCCGTCCGACCGGTACCACGCCTCCCCGCGCGATCAGCAGTCTGGACAGCAGCGACCGCTGGACGGGCCCGCCCAGATCGACGAGTCCGCTTTCGCCGTCGTGGACCTCCAGAGGGCCGAGGACGCGAAACTCCGTCCGCGTCGCTGCGTCCGTGGGCATGTGCGTCCTCCCGGCAGGGCAGTCCTTCGTGGACTTCCCAGCCAACAGGGAAGGACTTGCATCCAACTGGCCGGAGACTTGGCCCGGCGGTAGGTCAGTACACGGGAGTCGCGGCGAGCCCGGTGGGCTGACCCTGATGGCGGACCAGGTGGGCGTAGTGACCGCCGTAGGCCATCAGGTCGTCATGGGTGCCCGCCTCGACCAGCCGGCCGCGGTTCAGCACGACGATGAGGTCGGCGTCCCGGATGGTCGACAACCGGTGGGCGATGACGATCTGCGTCTGCCCGAGCCGTAGCAGGTTCCGGCGGATGCGCTCCTCGGTCGCCGCGTCCAGGCTGGCGGTCGACTCGTCGAGCAGCAGGATCCTGGGGCGGCCGGCCAGGGCGCGGGCCAGCGCCAGACGCTGACGCTGGCCTCCGGACAGGCGCCCGCCGCCCTCGCCGACGTCGGTGTCGTAGCCCTGCGGGAGCCGCACGATCTCGTCGTGGATCTCGGCCAGGCGGGCGGCGTACTCGGCCTCCTGCCTGCTCAGGCCGGAGAAGCCGGCGATGTTGGCCATGACGGTGCCGGCGAACAGGTGCGGCTGCTGGGTGACGACCCCCACCTGCCGGCGCAGCCACCGGCGGTCGAGATCCCCCAGCGGCACGCCGTCGAAGCGGATCTGCCCGGCGGACGGCTCCACCAGCCCGATCAACGCCCGCCCCAGTGTGGTCTTGCCGGAACCGGACGCGCCGACGATCGCGACCCGCGCACCGGGCGGAACGCGCAGCGACACGTCACGCAGCACCGGGCTGCGCGCGTCGTAGCCGGTGCTGAGGCCGGTGACGGTGATGGCGCCGCGGAGCCCGCCGGCCAATCGGACACCGCCCTGCCGCTCCGGCTCCGCGCCGACCAGGTCGGCGATCCTGCCGACGTGCGCCGCGGCGAGCTGGAGCTGGTACACGATGCCGAGCAGGGAAGCGAGCGGCGCGGTCGCCGAGGCGGCGAGCGAAACCAGGGCGAGCTGGTCGCCGAGCGTCGCGCCGTGACCGGCGGTGGCGAACACGGCGACGAGCAGCCCCAGGTCGAGCGCCATCCCCAGCGCGTGGCTCACCGCCTGCACCCCGGACACGTGCCGGTTGCGGGCCGCCCCCGTGGCCAGTTCCTCGTCGTGACGTTCACGCCAGCGGGCGACGGCCGCCGCCTCGCCACCGGTCGCCTTGATCGCCTCGATGCCGGCCAGGCTGTCGACGAGGGCGGACTGGGTGGCGGCGTTGGTGTGCAGCGCGGCGAGGGCCAGATGCGTCCCGCGCCGGGCCGTCGCCAGCACCACGCCGGCCTGGAGGCTGGCGGCCGCGAGCGTCAGCACCGCCATACCGGGCGAGGCCACGAGGAGCAGCGCCAGGTAGGTCACGGCGGCGAACAGGTCGAACAGGAAGGCCAGCGCCTGCTCGGTGAGCAGGTCACGCAGCATCGCGACCCCGCTGAGCCGGCTCAGCAGGTCTCCCTTGGAGCGCCGCTGGAAGAAGCGGTACGGCAGGGCCAGTGTGTGGCCGACGAGCCTGCGCATCATCTCGGCCGCCACCGAGGTCTGCAGCCTGATGAGCGCCCAGGCGCGCGTCCAGGCGACCAGCGCGTGCGCGGCGACGACGCAGAAGGCGGCCGCCGAGAGCGTCGTCACGTCGGTCTCCACCGGCCGGTCCACCACGAGCTTGGTGAACACCGGCACGGCCAGGCCGGCGAGTTGCGTGCCGAGCGAGGCCAGCAGTACGGCGATGATCAGCCCCCGGTTCGCCAGCGCGGGCACGACCAGGGGACGCAGCACCCGCCACGGCCGGGACCTGACGGCGGGCGTGAGCCCGGAGGGGGCGTCGGCGAGCAGCACCGTGCCGGAGTAACCGGCGCGGAACTGCCGACGCGACAGCCGCCGGCGCCCCCGCGCCGGGTCGAGGACGCCGACGCCGCGCGGCGTCACCCGTTCGACCACGACGAAGTGGTTGTTCTCCCACAGGGCGATGAACGGCGCGGGCAGCCCGGCGAGGGTGTCCATCGGGGCGCGGCAGGCGCGCAGCCGCAGCCCGAAACGGGCCCCGGCCTGGATCATCTCCCGCAGGCTCACCCCGTCGACGCCCTCAGCGAGATGCTCGCGCACCTCCGCGAGGCTCGTGCGGCGGCCCAGCCCGCCGAGCACCATGGCCAGGCAGGCCGCGCCGCACTCGCTGCGCGTGAGCTGCATCTGCAGCGGGACCCGCCGTCTCACAGCCAGAACCAGCGGATCTCGGCGGCGCGCCGCCGCTCGTCCAGCCATGCCTGGAACGCCGCGTCGCGCGCCGCGTCGAGCACCGCCGGTGCCCCGGCGTCCGGCGGGACGACCTCGTACACGACCCCGGCCAGGTATCCGCCCTCGTAGGGGAGGGGCCCGGCCGTCGCACCGCCGGGGATCTCCCGCAAGGGCTCGGGCAGACGGGGGGTGAGCGTGGCGGCGGCCTCCAGCCGCAGCCCGGTCGCGTCGCCGGGATGCAGCAGCGCCGCCGTCACCCGGTTCGCGAACTCGGCCGCCGGGCCGTCGAGCAGGGCGCGCAGCGGCTCCGGGCGCGGTCCGGTCACCCAGGCGGCCCGCCGTACGGTGAACTGTTCCGGGTGCTCGGCGAGGTGCCGCCGGGCCGCCTCACCGGCGAAGCGCTCGCGGACCCGGGCGATGCGTGCCTGCATCTTGGCGTGCCCCCAGAACTGCTTCTCGGAGATGCCGGCCTGGGCGAGCCAGTCGAGGGTCTGCTCGCGGGTGGTGAGCCCGCGCCGGCGGCGGAACTCGTCGGCGGCCCGCCGCGTCTCCGCGTCGTCCGCCGGGCGTGGGTCGTCCTCCACCTCGTTCAGGAGGATGCGGTGGTCCACCAGCTGCTCGTGTACGCGCCGGTCGCGGGCGCCGAGGGAGCGGATGGCCGACAGCGCGGCAGCGATCGACAGCCCGACCCCGTCGACGCTGAGGATGTTCGCGGCGGCCCAGTGGGTCGAGTGGTCGACCAGCCAGGGGATGCCGTCGTCCACCTCGGCCGACAGCGCGACGGAGCCGCCCTCGGGGTGATCGAGGACGAGGTCGTAGCCGACCCTGTCCGTCCCCGGTGGTTCGTCGGCCACGAGCTGGGCGCGCAGCCACGGCCGCTCGGCCGCCCAGGCCCGCACGCTGCGGTGCGCGTCGGCCACGGTCTCCGCCGCGGCCGGCAGGCCGCGCAGGAGTTCGACCGCGTCGGCGAGGTCCGCGGAGAAGGCGGTCCGAAGGGGAGAGGTGTTCTGGTCAGCGGGCATCGGTGGCATCCTCGGGGGCGGGGCGGAGGGCGGCGTCGGCGAGCCAGTCGGCTATTCCGTCGCTGATGGGCAGGCCGCTGAGCAGCTCGACGAAGGCCCACTGGCCGTTGACGTTGATTTCCAGGAAGACGTACTCGCCGTCGGGCGTCACGATGAAGTCCAGCGCGCCGAAGGTCAGGCCGAGCCCGGCGACCAGGCGGACGCAGCGGTCGGCGACGTCCGGCGGCAGGTCGTGAGCCGAGTAACCCACCTTGGGGTCGTCGTAGTGCCGCCAGTCGAGGGAGGTCAGCCGGGACGCCTGGGAGTCGATGCGGGCGGCGAACACCCGCTCGCCGACGACGGTCACCCGCAGCTCGTACGCCTTGGGCACGTTGGGCTGAAGCATCGCCGGGGCGTGGCGGAGCCGGTGCCTGCCGGACAGCCGCCGCCGGGGCACCTGGGTGGTGAAGAGGTGACGGGCCTCGTCGTCGAGGGTGAACGGGTGGTAGTCGAGCGTCTTGGTGATCAGGCGGCCACCGGCCCGGTTCCACGCGGGGACGAGCTCGTCCGGATCGTTCGTCACCACCGTCTCCGCCACGGAGAATCCGAGTTCGGTGGCCCGGTGCAGGTGCAGCAGTTTGTTGTCGACCGCCAGGGCGTGCTGCGGCGTCGCCGGCATCCACCGGGCCCCCGCCATGAGGTCGTACGCCCCGCGCAGCGCCAGCCTGGCCACGTGCTCGGCGAACTCCCGCTGCGACGGTTCCCGCACGTCCGCCGCGGACGGCTTGCCGGGGCGCCGGTGCCAGACCGCGGTGACCTCCGACAGGTCGTGCGTCCGTCCCCGGTAGGTGAGCGTCTGCCGCCAGCGGCCGTCGGCATAGCGGGTGGTGAGGGCCGAGGCCCCGGGGTAATCGGCCTCGTCCCACCACAGCAGCGGCACGCCGCGCGCCTCCAGCTTCGGCAGCACGGTGTGCACCGAGTCGTCGCCGGCGCTGCTGATGATCAATAACACGGGTCACGTGCTCCTTCGCCATCACACGAAGAGAGCCGGCGCCCGCGGACGCCGGCTCCCCGTCGTTCCCCCATGACCGGACGACTGGGGCAAGCCCGTCCGCCGGTCGCGGTCAGGGCGCGGCCGTGGTCCACCGCGGCCGGGCCACCGCGGTCATCAGCTCGTCCAGCAGTCGCCCCGCTGGCTGGCGGTGCAGACGGAAGGCGAGCTGGGCTTCAGGTCTGCCACGATCTCGTCACTGGCCATGACCACGTCGATGCCCGCGACGGTCTCCAGGTCTGCCCCGGCCAGCTCGGTGACGCCCGCGGGCAGGTCCTCGATCTTGAGAATGTCACGCATGACATCTCCCCCATCTGGTTGTGCGGGGCCGCGACTTGCGGCCTTGCACACATCCTGGAGAGCGCCGTTTGGGGTTCTCTTGACCGCTCTTGGCCTGTCTTGGCCTGTCTTGGTTCGTCTTGGTCGCGACTCCGGTCACGGAGCGGCGGCCCGGTCCCGCCACCAGGTCAGCCCGTTCTCGTCCGCGAGCCGGGCCACCAGTTCGAGGTGCCGCCGTGCCGCGACGGCGTCGCCGGCGGCGGTGGCGAGCAGGGCGAGATACCAGTCGACGGGCCCAAGGCACATCACCCCCGACCAGGCGGACACACGCCCGCTGAAGGGCAGCAGCGCCGTGTAGGTCAGGCGGCAGGCGCCGGCCTGGCCGAGGGCGGCCTGGGCCGCGGCCTGCAGACAGGTCGTGTTCAGCCACGACCAGTCCTTGGGCGGCGCCTGCCAGCCGTCCCGGGCCAGCTCGCCCGCCTCTTCCGTCCGGCCCTGCGCGCAGAGCCGCAGAATCCGGGCGTCCCTGCCCATGGAGGGATGGAAGGCGGCGGTGCGGTCGATGTACGGCCCGGCGTCCGCGATGGTGCCGCGGTGGTAGTGCAGCATGACGCGTCCCATGGCGACGAGGCCGTCGGCGTGCCACATGTCGATGGCGCCTATCTGGCGTACGGCCTCGTCGTACATGGCGTCCGCCTCGTCGAACCGGCCGTTCAGGGTGAGCCGTACGGCCCGCCACATCGTGTGCTGGAAGCGGGGCCACGGCAGCGGCAGCCGCTCGAGGATCTCGTCGCATCGCGCGGCGGCCTCGTCCGCGCCCCGGACGTCGAAGGTCTCCAGCCTGGCGTTGGTGTACAGCAGCTGAGCGAGCAGTTCGTACCCCGGGGCCTCCGTCCGCCGCGCCAGCTCGTGCAGCTCGTCGGTCATGTCCCGCAGCTCGGCGACGTGCAGCGGCTGGGGGAGGGACAGGTGGCGCGCGTTGAGCATGCCCATCAGCAGGACCGGGTCGTCGAGCCTGCGGGCCATCCGCACCGCCTGGGCGGAGAGGGCGTCGCAGCGGGGGTTGTCCGTCCCGTCGTACAGTTCCTGCGCCAGGCCGCCCAGCAGGCGGGCGCGTTCCGGGCTGTCGTCCTCCGGCAGCGCCCGCAGGCAGGTCTCGAAGCGGTGCACCAGCCGCAGCTCCACCGCCTCGTAGGGGTCGCGCAGCGTCCACTTCGCGGGGGCGTCGAGCGCGGTCAGCGCCCGGGCGGTCAGCTCGGGTCCCGCGCCGGCCCGGTCGGCGGCGCGTACGGCCTCGGCCCGGGCCTGCCTGGCCCCGAAGAGGTCTCCCGCGTCGAGCAGGGCGCGAACCTGGCGGAGCAGCAGCTCCACATGGTCCAGCGGATCGCCGGCGCAGGCGCCGTGCGCGGTGATCGCCCGGTCCCACCACGCGGCCGCCTCCTCGAAGGCCATGCGCAGACTCGCCTGCTCGGCCGCCGCCCGCGCCCAGTGCGCCGCCTCGCGGTAGGCCGCCGGACCGGCCTCGACGGCGTGATGCGCGATCGCCGTCACGTCACTCCCTGGGCGGGAGGCCAGCGCGGTCATCACGTCACGGTGCAGCGCCGCCTTCCTGAGCGGCGGGATGTCCGCGAGCAGGGTCTCCCGCACCAGGTCGTGCGCGAACGTCATCCGATGGGCCCGCGCGGCGACCAGGCCCGCCCGCGCCGCGTGGTCGAGCGCGTCGTACGTCTCCGCGCGCCCGGCCTCGGCGACGACGGCGGGGTCGAAGGTGCGGCCGATGACGGCGGCGATCCGCAGGGCCTCGCCGGTCTCCGGGGGGAGCAGGACGATCCGCCGCCGGATGAGGTCCGCCACCGCCGGGGGGACCGCGTCCAGCGTCCGCCCCTGGGCGAGCAGGCGCACGCTCTCGCGCACGAAGAACGGATTGCCGCCGGTGCGCGCGGTGAGCCGCCCCGCCGTCGTCTCGTCCAGGTCCGTTCCCATGTCCGCCGCGATCGCCCGTACGGTGCCGGCCTCCAGCCCGGTGAGGTGGATCCTGAGCAGCCCGTACCGGGTGACGCGGCTCAGCAGCTCGTCCACGGTCAGGCCGCGCGCGGGCTGGGTGTCGCCGGACGCCGCGGCGCCGGTGAACATCGCGTCGCGGAAGGCCGTGACCAGGGTGAGCGGCACGGGTCGTGCCGCGCCCTCGGTCAGCATGACCACGTCCCTCAGCAGTTCGAGCGAGGCGGGATCGGCCCAGTGCAGGTCGTCGAGGACGATCAACGTCGGACGCGAGCGAGCGGCGGCGGCGAGCCATTGGGCGATGGCCTGGTTGCGGCGGAGCCTGGCGGCCTCCGTGGTGCCGGTGGGCGCCTCCTCGTCCAGGAGGCCGGCCAGCGCCGGCCGGTCGGGCGGCGGGCACACGAGGGCGAGCGCGTCCAGCACCTGGAGCCACGGCCACAGCGGCGGAGCTCCCCGGGTTTCGTGGCAGTTGCCGCAGAGGACGAGATAGCCCAGGTCCTCGCAGTGGCGGCGCAGGGCGTCGAGCAGGAACGTCTTGCCGATGCCCGGTTCGCCGGTCACCGCGGCGATGGCCATCCCCTCGTGGTCCGTCCGGTCCAGCAGCGTCTTCAGCTCGGCCAGTTCCCGCTCCCTGCCGATGGCGGCGGAGGGCACGGGCCGGAGCGCGGCGGTGTCCTGGAGGATCTCGTTCTCGACCGCCAGCAACTCGGGGCCCGGGTCCAGCCCGAGCTGCCCGAGCGCGTCCCTCGCGCGGTTCGTCGCGGACAGGGCGTCGTCGCGCCGGCCGACGCGCCACAGCGCCAGGGCGAGGAGGGACCACAGGCGCTCCCGCAGCGGATGCTCCGCGGTCTCGGCGCCTAGGTTGTCGATCACCGCCTGGGGACGGCCGAGGGCGAGCAGCGCCTGGGCGCGCCGCTCGACCGCGACCAGGCGCAGTTCGGCCAGCCGGTTCGCCTCGGTGACCGCCCACGGCTCGTCGGCCAGATCGCCGTAGGCGGTGCCGCGCCAGAGCCCGAGCGCCTCGTCGAGGGAGACCAGCGCCTCTCCCGGCGGGACCGTCTCCGCGGCCTTCACCAGGTCGGTGAAGCGGATCGCGTCGACGTCCCGGGTGGCGAGCAGGTAGCCGGACGACCTGGACAGGAGCAGCTCGGGTGCGGCGCGGGGCTCCCGGCCGGGCTCGACGACACGGCGCAGGTTCGCGATGTAGGCGTGCAGCGTGGCGCGCGCCCCCCGCGGAGGATCCTCGCCGTGCAGGTCCGCGATGAGGGCGTCGGTGGGAACGACGGTGCCGCGTGCCGCGAGAAGCCGCGCCAGGATGGCACGCGGACGCCGTCCACCCAGGTCGACGGGGAGCCCGTCGTCGCCGCGCACCTCGATGGGGCCGAGAATCCGGAACTCCACCCTCTGCTCCCACCTGTGGAACTCTCTCGCCGTGCAACCAGGAGGAGTTTAGGGTGAATGCCGCTTCGCTCCCCGATCACGAGACCCGTCGTTCCCCTCGGCCGCCCCCGGCGTGGCGCGGGCGTAGCGGGCGGTGAGGGCGCGCAGGTGGTCCACCAGGTCCGGCGGCCCGGTGACCTCGAAGTCGAATTCGAGCAGGCCGAGGTGGACGGCGAGCGTGTTCAGGGTGTCGGCGCCGGTCACGAGCACGCAGGTGCGGTCGTCGACGTCCTCCACGACGCCGACGGCGGGGTTGATCCGCGCGGCGACCTCCTCGGCCGGGGCGTGGACGAGCACCCGGGCGCGGTGCCGCCAGGCCGCCGCCGACGCGCCTCGGGCGACGTACGCCGCCGCGCCGCCCTCCGGCGGGTCGCGGGGCGGGAAGCGCGGCCCGGTAGGAGTGCGGGGCGCGATCCGGTCCACCCGGAAGGTGCGCCAGTCGTCGCGGTCGACGTCCCAGGCCACCAGATACCACCGGCGGCCCCAGGACACGAGACGGTACGGCTCGGCCACCCTGACGCCGGAGGAGCCGCCATGGTCGCGGTAGTCGAACCGCAGCCGTTCGCGGTCCCGGCACGCGGCGGCCAGCGCGTTCAGGACGGCCGGGTCGATCGCGGGGCCCGGCCGGTCGGGCGGCACCGGTTCGGTGTACGCCTGGAGGGCGCCGACCCGGCGGCGCAGGCGCGACGGCAGCACCTGCTCGAGCTTGGCGGCGGCGCGCTCGGCCGCCTCCTCGACGCCCGGCACGCCGCCGGCGGCCCGCAGCCCGATCGCAACGGCCACCGCCTCCTCGTCGTCGAGGAGCAGAGGCGGCATCGCGGTCCCGGCGACCAGCCGGTAGCCGCCGTCCGTGCCCCGGGTGGACTCCACCGGATAGCCGAGTTCGCGCAGCCGGTCGACGTCGCGGCGGACGGTCCGCTCGGTCACGCCGAGCCGTTCGGCGAGGACCCTGCCCGGCCAGTCGCGTGTGGCCTGGAGTAACGACAGCAGGCGCAGCAGCCGCGCCGAGGTCTCCAACATTGCTCCAGTCTGGCGGCACTTCAGGACAGAGCCTGTCCGGAAGGGTCCGTAGTGTCGGCGTCATGAGCGAGAACACGCAGATCACGCCTTTCCGCATCGACGTCCCGCAGGCCGACCTCGACGACCTGAAGGACCGCCTCGGCCGCACCCGCTGGCCCGATGAGATCCCCGGCGCGGGTTGGGACTACGGCATGCCGGTCGAGTACGTGAAGCGGCTGGCCGAGTACTGGAGGGACGGGTACGACTGGCGTGCCCACGAGGCGGAGATCAACCGTCATCCGCAGTTCACCACCGAGATCGACGGGCAGCACATCCACTTCCTGCACGTACGGTCGCCGCACGAGGACGCCCTCCCGCTGATCCTGACCCACGGCTGGCCGGGTTCACTCGTGGAGTACCTCAAGGTCATCGAGCCGCTGACGAACCCGGAGGATCCCGCGCACGCGTTCCACCTGGTGATCCCGTCGCTGCCCGGCTTCGGCTTCTCCGGCCCCACCCGGGAGCGCGGCTGGAACAGGTTCCGTACGGCCCGGGCCTGGGCGGAGCTCATGCGCAGGCTCGGCTACGACCGGTACGGCGCGGTGGGCAACGACGGCGGCTCGTTCGTCTCGCCCGAGGTGGGCCGGGTGGACCCCGAGCACGTCGTCGGGGTCCACGTCACGCAGATCTACTCCTTCCCCTCCGGTGACCCGGCGGAGATGGCGAACCTCACCGACGAGGAGCGCAAGGGCCTCGAAGTGCTGCAGTGGTTCTACGAGAACAAGATGTCGTTCAACATGGTCCACTCGCAGCAGCCGCAGACGCTGTCGTACGGGATCTTCGACTCGCCGGCCGGGCTGCTGGGCTGGAACACCCAGCTGTTCGGCGAGGACGTCGACGACGACTTCATCCTGACCAACACCATGCTCTACTGGGCGACCGGCACCGCCACGTCGGCGACGCGGTTCTACTACGAGGACGCGCACGCCGAGCACCCCAAGGAGCCGACGACGGTGCCACTCGGCCTGGCGATGTTCGAGGGCGACTTCGTGTCGATGCGCACCTTCGCCGAGCGCGACCACAAGAACATCGTCCACTGGCGGTCCTACGACGGGGGCGGCCACTACGCCGCTCATCTGCGGCCGGACGTGCTCGCCGCCGACCTGCGCGACTTCTACGCCGCCCTGCGCTGATCGCCCGTCACTTGCCCGCCCCTGACCGAATCCGGGACGGCCGGGGGCATGTCGGCCGCCGCACGCGCAGCGGACATCGGGAATGATGGCCGCATGGGGCGCGCAACGGGGCGGATTCGGATGAGACGGATTCCGCGGGCCGTCCTGGCATTTCTAGCGGCCGCGGGAGCGGTCGTCCCGGGCACGGCCGCCCGGGCCGACGACGGAGACCGGCCGCAGTTCCGGATCCGGGACGAGCGTGTCGGCGAGTCGAGCGGTCTGGCCGTCTCGCCCACGCACAAGGGCATCGTCTACACCCACAACGACAGCGGCCACGGACCGCAGATCTACGCGGTCGGCCCGGACGGCCGCACGCGGGCGACGTTCACGATCGGGAACGCCGAGGCCCGGGACTGGGAGGGCATCGCGGCCTCCACCGACCGCGCGACCGGCCGCGGCGTGCTGTGGATCGCCGACATCGGGGACAACATGGACGGCGCCTGGCCGGACGTGTCCGTCTACCGGGTCGTCGAGCCACGGACGATGGAGGACGCGACGCTGCGGGCGACCCGGTACCGCTTCCGGTACGCCGACGGGCCCCGCAACGCCGAGGGGGTGATGGTCGATCCCCGTTCGGGCCGGCTGTACGTCGTCAGCAAGGAGTTCTCCGGCGGTGTCTACGCCGCGCCGGCGAAGATCCGCACCGACAAGGTGAACGTCCTGCGGCGGGTGGGGCCGGCGCCGATCATGGCGACCGACGCCGCGTACGCCCCCGACGGGTCGAGCTTCGTCATCCGCACGTACTTCTCCGCGTCCGTCTACCGCTCGCCCGGGAAGCTGCTCGCGCACGTCACGATGCCACCGCTGAAGCAGGCCGAGTCGATCGCGTACACCCGGGACGGGACGGCCCTGCTCACCGGGAGCGAGGGGGAGGACAGCCCGGTCTACCGGGTGCCGCTGCCGGCCTCCGCCCGCCCGAGTTCCTCTCCCCGCCCGGCCCGGACCTCCGCCCGCCCGAGGGAGGTCACGGCGTCGGGCGAGGCGGCCGCCGCGGACGGCCTGCTCGGCGTGCCGATGCCGGTGTTATGGGTGGCGGTCGCTCTCGGGGCGATCGGGATCATCGCGTTCGTCGCCTACCGCACGGGTCGCTGAGGTGATGGGCCGCTGAGGGCCTTCAGACGACTTCGAAATCGGCCATCATCGCCATGTCCTCGTGCTCGAGGTTGTGGCAGTGCAGCATGTAGCGCCCCCGGTAGCCCTCGAAACGGACCAGGACGTCGACGACCTCGTAGGGTCGCACGTCCACCGTGTCCTTCCAGCCGGCGTCGGTCGCCGCCGGCGGCCTGCCGTTCCGTGCGAGCACCCGGAATCGGGCCAGGTGGACGTGCACGGGGTGATGGAAGTCGCCGGTGAACCTCCATATCTCGCTGGTGCCCAGGCGAGGGGTGGCCAGCGGCCGCCCTGGCCGGAAGCGCTGTCCGTTGATCGTCCAGGACCCACCTCCCCCCTGACCCGTGCGGCGGAAGTCGAAGACGCGGGTGGTGACCGCCGTGGCGGCCGGCTCGGCCCGGGACAGCCGCTTCGGGATCGCGCTGTCGTCAGCGGCTCGGCGCCGCACGCGGAACCGCATGACATCGCGCGCGGCACCCGCGCCCAAGGTGTTGACCATGGTCACCTCGGTGCCGACGGGGTGGCCGGAGAAATCCACGATGACATCGAAGCGCTCTCCCGGGGAGATGGTGATCGCGTCGTGCGTCAGGGGAGCGGTCAGCAACCCTTGATCGCTGCCGACCTGGACGAACCGGCCGCCGGGAGTCAATCGCAGCCGGAAACGGCGTGCGTTCGAGGCGTTGAGCAGTCGCAGGCGGTATCGGACCGCGTCGACGTCGAGGAAAGGCCAGGGCGCGCCGTTGACCAGGATGACGTCGCCCTCGACTCCCTCCACGAAGGCGTCATCCACCCCCGGGCGCATCAGCAGGGTCGGATCCAGGGACGGATAGCGGAACGAGCCGTCCTCCTCGAACGCCCTGTCACAGATCATCAAAGGGATGTCCCGCTCACCCTTCGGCAACGGCAGCGCGTCGTCCTCGTCGTCGCGAACCACGAGGAGACCGGCGAGGCCCCGCCACACCTGTGGCGCGGTGAAGTCCATCCGATGGTCGTGGTACCAGAGCGTGGCGGCACGCTGCTCCAGCGGATACACGTAGTCTCTGGCCACCTCGTGGAAGGTCCACCGCGTCGGATCGTGGTGGGAGTGATCGCCCTGTGGCGGACGGAACCCCCGTCCCTCCGCGATCACCACGTCCGTGGGGTAGCCGTCGGACTCCGGCGGGGTGACTCCTCCGTGCAGATGTGTCGAGGTGGGCACGGGCAGCTCGTTGCGGACCCGGATGACCGTACGGTCGCCGGTTCTCAGGTCGAAGGTCGGCCCGGGGAACGTGCCGTCGTAGCCCCAGATCTCGGTTGTGGTGCCGGGGATGATCTCTACCTTGGCCGCGCGCTGAACGACCTCGTAACGGCCGGGCCGTACCGGAACGGCGGTCGCGGGGATCGGGAGCGGCACGGTGAACCGGGCGGGCAACGGCAACGCGCTCGTCAGGCTCTCACCGGCCACCTCGGGTGCCAGGGCGCCGCAGCCGGCGACCGTGAGGCCGGCCCCGCCGAGCAGCCCGAGGAAGCCGCGACGGGAGATCATCGTGTCACCCGCCAGACCAGGACCGTCAGCATGGTCGTGGCGCCGAAAACGGCCATGCCGAGCGGGAAGTGCACTGCCAGGACGCGCTCCTGCCCGGCCGTGACCTGAAGGGTTTCGGCGGCCACGAGCCCGGCCGCGGCCAGGGCAGGCCACGCCGGCCCGCGCGCCGGTCGCCACAGCAGGATCGAGGCCACCAGCTGGAGGTAGAGCATGGCATGAGTGAATCCGCCGTTGGTGCGATGCCAGGCGAGCATGTCCACGTCACCCGTGACGAACAGTCCGGCAAGGACGGCTTGCGTGAGCACGCCGAACAGGTGCAGCACGGCGGCCGACCGCAGCGGCCAGACGATCCAATCGGGTCCGCGGCCAGGGCCCGCCCGTGGCGGAACAGGTGAGACGCTCATGCACGGCATGCTGCTGCGCCTCGCGCGGAAGATCGTCAGGCTGGGGTCGGCGCTCCGCCGTACATCCCAGGGTGTAGGGCACGGCGACGCGGAGCACGCGTACGACCTGGGGCGCAGGCACCAGGTCATCCCCGCGCGGGTAGGCTTGTCCCGCGTCGTGGCTTAGCGTGACAGGCGTGCACCCCTGGAAGACCGATGCGCTGATCACGGCGGCCATGCTCACGCTCGGCGTCGCGGGCACCTATGGCAGGGTGTCCAGCTCAGGTCTCATGGAGCGGCCGCTGGACCCGCTCGGCCTGACGCTGATCGTTGTGTCGTGCCTGGTGCTCGCCTGGCGGCGTGGCGCTCCCGTGCCGGTCGGCGTGGTCGCGGTCGGCTGCGCCGTCGCCTACTACGGCGCGCGTTACCCGGGCATCTTCGCCGCCGGGCCCGCCCTGATCGCGATCTACACGGCGGCCACTCTGGGACGGCGCCGCCTGGCGATCGGTCTCGCGGCGGCACTGGCCACCGGCATCGCCATCCCGGTCGCGCTGGCCGACACCGATCCCGAACCCGGTGGCCTCGGCCTGCTCAGCGGCTGGCTGGTGGCGACGGTAGTGCTGGGCGAGGTGATCAAGAACCGGCGCGCCTACCTCGAAGAGGTCGAACAACGAGCGATCCAGGCCGAAATCACCAGGGAGGAGGCCGCTCTGCGCAGGGCCGGGGAGGAGCGTCTGTGGATCGCCCGGGAGCTCCACGACACGCTCACGCACAGCATCTCCGTCATCAACGTCCAGACCGCCGTCGCCCTGCAGACTCTGGAGCCGGATCCGGCCCTGGCCCGCCGGGCGCTGCTCGCGGTCAAGGAGTCCGGCAAGGAGGCGATGCACGAGCTGCGCGCCACGCTGGGCGTCCTGCGTCACGCCGATCCCGACGGCTCGGAGGTGGGGCTGGCCGGACTGTCCCGGCTGGTGGACAGGGCCGAAGCGGCAGGGCTGCCGGTCAGGACGCTGACCGTCGGCACGCGCGGGGAGGTGCCCGCAGAAGTCGACCGGGCCGCCTACCGCATCGTGCAGGAGGCGTTCACCAACGTGCTGCGGCACGCCGGGGCCGCCTCCATCACCGTGACGATCGAGTACGCGGCTGAGATGATCAGACTGAGCGTCGAGGACGACGGAGAGACCACGACAGGGACAGCGGAGAGCGGTATGGGGTTGATCGGAATGCGTGAGCGCGCGGTTGCCCTCGGCGGCTCGCTCACAGCTGGGCCGCGATCGGGGGGAGGCTTCGCCGTACGGGCCGAACTGCCGACGGTGACCGCCCCGTGATCCGGGTGCTGCTGGCCGACGACCAGCCACTGATCCGCGCCGGTTTCCGAGCACTGCTGGAGATGGCCGGGGACGTCACGGTCGTCGCGGAGGCGGGCAACGGCGGCGAGGCCGTCGAGTTGTGCCGTGCTCTGCTGCCCGACGTGGCGTTGCTGGACGTACGGATGCCGCTGCTGGACGGCATCCAGGCCATGAGGAGAATCGGCGCCGACCCGGCGCTCGACTCGGTGCGCGTGGTCATCCTCACCAACTACGCCCTCGACGAGTACGTCTTCGCCGCCCTGCGTGCCGGGGCAAGCGGCTTCCTGGTCAAGGACATCGAACCGGCCGACCTGCTGCAGTCGGTGCGGGTGGTGGCCGACGGCGAGGCGCTGTTGTCTCCCTCGGTCACCAGGCGGTTGATCGAGGAGTACGTCTCCACCCCGCCCAGGCCCGTGCCGGGACCCGGCCTCGAACGGCTGACCGACCGGGAGCGCGAGGTCCTGTCGCTGGTCGCGACAGGGATGTCCAACGAGGAGATCGCCGGCCACCTGTCGATCAGCCACGCCACCGTCAAGACCCACGTCAGCAGGACGATAGCCAAGCTGGGCGCTCGTGATCGCGCCCAACTGGTGGTGCACGCCTACGAGTCCGGGCTCGTCACACCGGGACGTCGTTAGTGTCCTGAGTCGTTCGCGACGCCACCCGGCGCCTGCCGGCCCAGGGTGCAGATCCCACCGCGGAGGAGGCGGTCCGGATCTTCGCTCGGCGCGGGCGCTCCTCGCGCCGGCGCTCGCCGGTCACGCCGCGGGGACGGGGCACGTGGAGGGCCGGGCCGCCGTTCCCGGCGACACCGGCCCGGAGAGCGGTCGCGAGAGTCAGCTCCGCGCGTAGATGCGGTGCACGAACTCCGCGAGCTTGCTGTCGGGCAGTTCCTTGGCCAGGTCGGCCTCGGTGATCATCCCGACGATCCGGTGGTTGTCGATCACCGGCATGCGCTTGATCTGGTGCTCCTCCATCTTCGTCAGGGCGTCCTCGACGCTGGCGCCGGCGTCGACCCAGACGAGGCCGCGGGCGAGCTCGCTCGCCGTGGTCTGGTCGAGGTCCTTGCCCTCGGCGCAGCACTTGATCACGATGTCGCGGTCGGTGATGATCCCCTTGAGCCGGTCGTCCTCCCCGCAGATGGGGAGGGCGCCGACGCTCAGATCGCGCATCATCTCGGCGGCCCTGCGAAGGCTGTCGTGCTCGCCGATGCACTCGGCGCCCTCGTGCATGACCTGGCCGGCGGTCTTGGTCACTCCCTCTGTGGTCATGGCTAACCCCCGATTTCCTCTTTGGGGCGGTTATGCCCCCTCTGTCCGGAAATAAGAGCGGATTCACAGCCGGGGAAGGAAATGCTCGCCGCGCAGGGCGCGCTCCACGAGCGCGATCGACTCGGCCAGCCGTACGAGCCGGGGACCCTCCTGGCGGTAGGCGTCCAGGACCGCCTCGACGGCGTGCGGAGGCAGGTGCCCCTTCAGCTCCACCGCCGCCCCGCGATACCCCTCCCTGGCCGCCTGGATCGAGGCCGCCACCTGCTGGCGGGCCATCCGGGCGAGCGCGAGAGGGTGGCGGCGCAGCACGCCGTACGCGCGGTAGTCCGGGGGCACCGCGTCGAGCAGCCACGACACGGCCGAGACCTCCCATTCGGGGCTGCCCGGAGGGCGCACCTCCGGCGGCCAGCCGGGTGGCACGTACACGCCGCCATCGTACCGAACACAGGTTCGATCACCGTGGAGCGGCTCCGGCTGAGACAATGACGGGCATGCTGTCGACAACGGTACGGACATGAGGATCGGGATCGTCGGCGCCGGAATCCTCGGTCTGGCCGTGGCCCGGCAGATGGCACGGGCGGGCGCCGAGGTGACCGTCCTGGAGAAGGAGTCCCGCGTCGCCGCCCACCAGACCGGGCGCAACAGCGGAGTCGTGCACGCCGGGATCTACTACCAGCCCGGCTCGCTCAAGGCGACCCTCTGCCGGGAGGGCGCGGCCATGCTGCGCGAGTACTGCGCCGAGCACGGCCTGCCGTACGACGAGGTGGGCAAGCTCGTCGTGGCCTCCACCCGGGCCGAACTGCCGGGGTTGCGCCGCATCGCCGAGCGGGCCAGGGAGAACGGCGTGCCCGGCATCGCCGAGCTCGACGCGATCGGCCTGCGCGAGGTGGAGCCGTACGCGGTCGGGGTCGCCGCCATCCACTCGCCGCACACCGCGATCACCGACTTCTCCGCGGTCGCGCGCCGCCTCGCCGCCGACGTGGCCGAGGCCGGCGGGTCCGTACGGCTCTCGCGTCCCGTACGCGCGATCAGGCAGACCACGGACGGCGTCGCGGTGGCGGCCGGGCCGGAGAGGCTCACCTTCGACCGCCTGATCTCCTGCGCCGGTCTCGGCTCCGACCGCGTGGCGGACCTGGCGGGGGCGGGGGGAGACGTGCGGATCGTCCCGTTCCGCGGGGAGTACTACCGGCTCGCCGGCTCGGCGCGCGACCTGGTGAGCGGGCTCATCTACCCCGTGCCCGACCCCCGTTACCCCTTCCTCGGCGTCCACCTGACCCGCCGGATCGACGGGGAGGTCCTGGTAGGGCCCAACGCCGTGCCGGCGCTCGCCCTGGAGGGCTACTCGTGGCGCCGAGCCTCGGCCCGCGACCTGCGCGGCATCCTGTCCTGGCCGGGCACGCGGCGCATGGCGGCCGAGCACTGGCGGACCGGCCTGCGCGAGGTGTACGGCTCGCTGGCCAAACGCGCCTTCGTGTCCGCCGCGCGGCGGTACGTGCCCGCACTGTCCTCGGCCGACCTCGTACGCACCCAGGGCGGCGTGCGGGCGCAGGCCGTGTCACGGGACGGCGGGCTGCTCGACGACTTCGTCATCGACGTGCGCGGGCGGATCGTGCTGGTGCGCAACGCGCCCTCCCCGGCGGCGACGAGCAGCCTCGCCATCGCCAGGCACATCGCCTTAACGGTTCCCTTAACAACCTAGGTCTAGAGTGCTGGCGCCATGGTCGTTGAATCTCCCGAAGCCCGGCTGCTGATCGTCGAGGACGAGCCGAACATCCTCGAACTGCTCGCGGCCAGTCTCCGGTACGCCGGATTCGAGGTCCACACCGCGTCCAACGGCGGCGAGGCGGTCGCCGCGGCCCGGCGGCATCGCCCGGACCTGATCGTGCTCGACGTCATGCTGCCCGACATGGACGGGTTCGACATCGTGCGCAGGCTGCGCGGCGGCGGCAGCCACACCCCTGTGGTCTTCCTCACGGCGCGGGACGCCACCGAGGACAAGATCCGGGGCCTGACGCTCGGTGGCGACGACTACGTGACCAAGCCGTTCAGCCTGGAGGAGGTCGTCGCCCGCATCCGGGCCGTGCTGCGCCGCACCGCCGGGGACCCGATGGTCGCCCCGCCGCGGCTGACCTTCGCCGACATCGAGCTGGACGAGGAGTCCCACGAGGTCTGGCGCGGCGGCCGGGCGGTGTCCCTGTCGCCGACGGAGTTCAAGCTGCTGCGTTACTTCATGTGCAACACCGGCCGGGTGCTGTCCAAGGCCCAGATCCTCGACCACGTGTGGGACTACGACTTCCGCGGTGACGCCGGGATCGTCGAGTCGTACGTGTCGGTGCTGCGCCGCAAGCTCGACGGCGCCCACTCCCGGGCCCACCCCCGGCTCATCCACACGCTGCGCGGCGTCGGCTACGTCATGCGGACACCACCCGCCGGCGCCTGAGCCGTGTCGGGACGCACGCCGCTGCGGATCCGGCTCAGCGCGGCCATGCTCGCGCTGGTCGCGGTCGCCCTCGCGGTCATCGGCGTGGGCAGCGTCTCGGTGCTGCGCGACTACCTGATCAGCCGGGTCGACATGCAGGTCGACTTGCTGGCGCACGAGACCGAGATCCGGCTCGGCCGCGGTCCCGCCGCGTTCGCACGACTCAGGCTGCCGCCCGAGGGACGGGTGGAGATCCGCGACACCGGCGGCACAACGGTGCTCGCGCAGGCGGGCATGGGCGTGGAGGACCTGCCGGGGCCCGGCGCCGTGACCGCCCAGAGCCCGGTGACGGTCCCGGCGGTGTCGGGCGACGGCCGGTGGCGGGCCCGGGTGGTGCCCGTCGACGGCCTGGGCACGGTGGTCGTCGCGGTGGACATGGCCTCGGTCGGGCAGATCACCGCGCGGCTCACCCTCATCGAGGCGCTGGTCGGCGGCGCTTTGATGGTCGTGCTCGCCGTCGTCGGCGTGGTGATCGTACGGCGCAGCCTGCGGCCCCTGGCCGAGATCGAGGCGACCGCCGACGCCATCGCCCGCGGAAACCTCGGCAGCCGGATCCCCGACCGCGACCCGCGTACCGAGGTCGGGCGGCTCGCCCGCGCGCTGAACGGCATGCTCGCCCAGATCGAGGCGGCGTTCCAGGCCCGGGCGGCCTCCGAGACGGCGGCCAGGGAGTCGGAGGCCAAGGCGCGGGAGTCCGAGGCCAAGGCGCGGGAGTCGGAAAGCAAGGCGCGGGAGTCGGAGGCGCGCATGCGCCGCTTCGTGGCCGACGCCTCGCACGAACTGCGCACGCCGCTCACCTCGATCAGGGGCTTCGCCGAGTTCCACCGGCAGGTGCCGGACGCCGACGTCACGCGGCTGATGTCGCGCATCGAGAGCGAGGCCGCCCGGATGGGCCTGCTGGTGGACGACCTCCTGCTGCTCGCCCGGCTCGACCAGCAGCGCCCGCTGCGCACGCAGCCCGTGGACCTGCTGGCCCTGGCGGCCGACGCGGTCCACGACGCCAGGACCCTCTGTCCCGACCGCGGCGTCTCGCTCGTGGTCGAGGGGGACGCGGCGCTGATCGTCTCGGGTGACGAGGTGCGGCTGCGGCAGGTCGTGGGCAACCTGATGAGCAATGCCAGGACCCACACGCCCGAGGGAACGCCGATCACCGTACGCGTCGGGAGCCGGGACGGCACGGCGTACATCGAGGTGGCGGACAAGGGGCCGGGCCTCACCCCCGAGCAGGCCACCCGGGTCTTCGAGCGCTTCTACCGCGCCGACCCCTCCCGTACGCGGCCGTCCGGGGGCAGCGGGCTGGGTCTCGCGATCGTGCAGTCCCTCGTCGAGGCCCATGGCGGCGAGGTCGGCGTGGAGACCGCGCCCGGCGCCGGCGCCGCCTTCCGGGTCACCCTTCCCCTCGCCCCCGAAGCCCGCACCTGATCGCTGGGCCATGCTTTCTGGCGATAGAGGTCGAGGGGCGGGAGGGGTCCAGCCGGCGGTAGGGCCGGGCCGGGTGCTCCTGGTGTCGCTCCCCTTCTTCCGTCCGGACGCCTGGTTGGGGGCGCGGACGACGGCCGTACGGCCGGCACTCGTGGCGGCGGCCATCCGCCTGGCTCTGCACGGCGGATGGGACCCCCGCCACGCGGGCCCCGCCTTCAACATCGACTGACGATTTGGGCGATGCGGGAGACGCGGGGCTGGACCCAGCGTGATCTGGCTCGTGCGGCCGGCTCCCTCGGACCCGAAGTCTCGAGGCGTCGCGCTCCTGGGAAATGGGCGGGCGGCCGTAGGACCTGGCGAAACGCCCGCTCCGGACAAAGGTAAATCGAGATAACGATTGCCTGGGGCTACCTCGCAGATCTCGCATCGCGAGAATTGGTGTGCGATTATCGCACCATGAAAGAGTCCGGGGAGTGGGCGGATATAGGCGAGCGCGTACGCGAATGCCGGTTGGCGGCGGATATGTCGCAGGAGCAGCTCGCGGCAGCGCTGAGGCTCGACCGGACGATGATCGCCAAGATCGAGCGCGGAGTCCGCCGGGTGGACGCGCTCGAGCTCGCCAAGCTGTCCTCGGTGCTCAAGGTGCCTCTGACCTATTTCCTCAGCCCGTCGCCGCAAGTCGTTTCCCGTCGAACGGGACTGACCGACGACACGGTCACCGACGCGACACGGCAGTCCTACCATCTGGAAGTAGCCCTTACCACCTGGCTGGCCGACATCCGTCAGCTCATCCAGATTGGAAGGTTTTCGCCGCCGAGGATGAATCGGTATCCGGAGGCGATTCACGATGCCCCGAGCGCTCGCAGTGCGGCCCTCTGGGTCAGGAATCGCCTCGGTCTCGGCCTCCAACCCATCGACTCGCTCATGAGCGTGTGCGAACAGCTGGGGCAACTCGTCGCGGTCGTCGAAGCGCCCGGCGAGGGCGCTTCGCTGGTCGAAGACGATCTCGCTGTGGCGGTCGTGAGCCGGAATGGCGATCCTGGTCGCCGCCGCACGACCGCGGCCCACGAGCTGGGACACCTCATCGTCGGCGACGAGTACTCCACGGACATAGGCGTTCACCTTTCTCGTGATGATAGAGAGGGGATGATCGAAGCCTTCGCGGCGGAACTCCTCCTTCCGATTGAGGCAGTCGGCGACGCCACCCGCCCGGGCGAGACGACGAGGCGAGAGGACCTGGTGATCCTCGCCGCGCGCTTCCGGACCTCCTGGTCGCTTACAGTCCGGCAAGCCGTCGAAGCCGGAGTCATCGACGGCAACGCCGCGAGAGAGATGCGCAGGAGGAACCCGACACGGGCGGAGCTGATGGAAGCGGTCGGATGGGCGCCGCAGCCCGATCTTGAAACGGTCCGGGTACCGCCGAGCTACGCGCACGCGGTGGTGGAGTGCTACAAGAGGTCGTTGATCACGTCGTCCCGCGCGGTCGAACTCATGCGCGGTCAGATCGTGGCGGCGGACCTGCCGATGCGTGACGAGGCGGACCTGGAGCTTTGAGCAGCGCCGACCCCTTCCGCGTCGTCGTGTTCGACGCGATGTGCCTCAACCACTTCGCTCGTGCGGAACGTCTGGACGTGCTGCGCGACCTCCTGACGGACGTCTCCTCCCTGACCACCCACGTCGTCAGAGAGGGAGATACGCGTAGGGGTGGAGAGACACCCTCTCCTGCGAACCGTGCTGGACGCCGACTGGCTCAGCCTGGCGCGGCTCGATTCGCTCGACGAGATCAGGTGCTTCGCCAAGTGGGTGCAGCGCATCGGATCTTCGGAGCGCAACCTCGGAGAGGCCAGCGTGTTCTCGGCGGCTGAACTTTGCCGGGGGATCGCCATCACCGACGATCGCGAAGCCGTCGAGGTGGGCAGGGGTCATGGCCTGGAGGTTCACGGCACTGTCTGGCTCCTGGCCCGTGCGTGCGCCGATGGCAAACTCAACGAGGTGGCCGCCGGCAACATCGTGGATGCCCTGCGGGCCATAGGGATGCGCCTGCCGTGCTCGGGTTCGACTTTCGCATCCTTCGTCCGCCGCAACATCGGCCCGTGATTCAACGGTCCGATGTTGCGGCGTGAGCCACGACCAGACTGTGCAGGTCCGAGCGGTACCACTGCCGGGCGCCGGTTGGTCGCTTGACGGCCGGTGTGCACAACAGCTCGCGAAGCTCGCGGAGCCTTCATCACGACGGTGACTGCGCTGGACCGGGTGTGGCCTGCGGTGTTTCAACGGGCGGCGGGGAAGCCTTCGTCGGGGAAGGCGGTGGTGGTGCCGGGCAGGACGACCTGGTCGCCCTCGGCGAGGCCGTCGGCGATCTCCACCTGGGTGTCGCCGCGCACGCCGATTCTGACCGTGCGCCGTGCCTGCGTCCCGCCGTTGGCCACCGTGACCACGGCCGTGCCGTCGTCCTGGAGGCGTACGGCCTGCGAGGGGACGTAGAGCGCGCCGGCCGCCTCGCCGGTCGTCACCCGCACGGTGGCACTCTGTCCCAGCAGCAGCCGGGCGGGGCGGTTCTCCAGGTCGATCGTGACGCCGTAACGGACGAGCCGGTTGGAGGTGGTCGCGGCCGGGTCGATGTGGGCGACCGTTCCGGCGTACTCCCGTCCCGGCTGCGTGGACAGCGTGACGGTGGCCGCCTGACCGACCTTCAGGAAGCGGATGTCCGACTCGGTGAACATCGCCTGCACCTGAAGAGCGTCGAGGTCGCCCAGGGTGATGAAGGCGCCCGAGGTGTAGCGGGAGCCGGTGGATCCCGCGACCGACAGGATCGTGCCGTCCGCCGGAGCCTTGATCCGCACGCCGGCGAGGGCCTTCTCGGCCTCGGCCAGTTCGGTCGTCGCCTGGCTGACCTGTGCTTCGGCCTGTGCCTCGGTCAGCCGCGCGCCGCCACTCTGACCGCCCTGTCCCTGGCCGCCCTGGCCCGCCTGACCGCCGCCGAAGCCCGCACGACCCTGCGTGCCGCCGCCCTGCCCCTGCCGGTTCTGCTCCTGTGTGCCCTGCTCTGAGCCCTGTCCCTGGCCGCCCTGGCCGGGCGCGCACGTGGAGGAGGAATCACGAGGGGAGGGGCTCGGTCCGGCGCTGGGCTGCTGTGCCGGTTTCGTGGGCAGGATCGACACGCTCACCCCGGGATCCGGCGTGGCGGCTCCGTCATTCGTAGGCGCCGGGCGGTGCGTCGCGGACGGGTTCGCGTGCGGACGCGGCGTGCGTGTGGGCGCGGGGGCGGGACTGGGCTCGGGCTTCGGGCCGCCGTGGTCACCTCCGTGATCACCGCCCCGGTACGCCACGAGGGCCACGCTCGCCGTGCTCGCGCCGCTGTACGCCACACGGCCGGTCGGCCGGCTCGACGGCTGAGAGGCCGGCTGCCCCGAAGACTGAGAGGCGGGACGCGCAGACGGCTGCCCCGAAGGCCGCCCTGAAGGCTGTGCCGAGGGACGCGCGGAGGGACGCGCGGAGGGTGCCGGACACGCGACCGCGCCGCTGATCCCTGAGCCGCCCGCGTTCCCCGGCCCGGCTCCAGGGCCGGACGCGCCGGAGGTTCCGCCCCCACTCGACGCGGCTCCCGCGCTTCCCGAGCCGGTGCCGCCGCCGGAAGTTCCGGCCCTGCCCGAGGCTCCCGAGCCTCCCGTGCTCGTCCCGCCGCCGGAGGTCCCGGTTCCCGCGCCACCGGCGCCGGGCGCGACGGCTCCCGCTCCGCCGCCGGAGGTCCCGGCTGCCGCGCCGCCCGCCCCCGCTCCGGTCCCGCCGCCGGACGTCCCGGCGGTGGCGGTGCCGGTCTTGATGTCGTCGAGGGTCTCCTGGGCGGCGGCGAGGGCGGCTTTGGCGGCCTCGTAGTTCTCCCTGGCGACGGTGTCGTCGACGCGGGCGAGGACCTTGCCCCGGCGGACCTTCTCGCCCACCTTGACGTAGACCTTCTCGACCGTGCCCTCCGCTCCGAACTCCAGATCGCGCACGCCGGTGTCGACCGTGTTGCCGGCGGCGGAGACGTACGACGTGACCGTGCCCCGCCTGACCGAGGCGAGCGCGATCCGGTCGGCCACGGAGGTGTCGCCGCCACTGGCGGAGATCACGGCGACGCTCGCGATGACGATCCCCGCCAGCGCGAGCCCTCCGGCACGGAGTGGAGTGCTCGATCTCATGGCGGCCATCCTGCTGACGCCACGTGACCGGTGGCTTGGCCGTACCTGAGAGTTGTCTGTGGATGCGGACTCGAACGCGGACCCGGACGCGGACTGTCAGCAAACCCTCAGCATCGGCCGAGGTTGCCCGCAGCGGAGTTTGCCATGGTTCGACGTCGTGAAGCTGTCGACGAAGCGCAGGACGCTGATCATCAACGGCGTCCTGGTGGTACTGCTGCTCGGCGGGATCGCGGCGGCCTGGGCGTCCGTGGGGGGTGACACCTCCGGAGACGGCGCCGCGCCGCTGACGACCCGGGTGACCCGGGGGACCGTGCTCGCCTCGGTCTCGGCCTCCGGTTCCGTCGAGAGCGCCCGGACGCGCGCCCTCGGTTTCGCCGCGAACGGCACCGTGGAGGCCGTACTGGTCGAGACCGGCGACCGGGTCAAGAAGGGACAGGTGCTCGCGCGCATCGACGACACGGCCGCCCGGGAGAGCCTGGAGGCGGCCCGGGCGAGTCTGGACGCCGCCGAGGAGGCGGACACCTCGACGGCCTCGGGCTACTCGCAGTACATCAACGCGAGGAACGCCTATCGGTCGGCGAAACGGGCGCTGGCGGGCACGGTGATCAAGGCGCCGTTCGCGGGGGTCGTCACGGCGGTCAACGGGGCCGTCGGCGGCTCGTCGGGCGGGTCCTCACAGGGCGGTCAGGCGCAGTCGCAGAGCGGGTCCACAGGGTCCGCAGGGTCCGCAGGGTCCGCGGGCTCCTCCGCGTCCGCCGGCTCCGGCGGTTTCATCGAGATCGCCGACCCCGCCCGCCTGCGGATCGTGGGGAACTTCACCGAGGCCGACGTCGGCAGGATCAAGGTCGGCCAGGCGGCGACGGTGAGCTTCGACGCCCTTGCCGGGGTCACCGCCGCCGGCAAGGTGACGGTCGTCGACCCGCAGCCGCAGACCAGCAACAACGTCGTCCAGTACGCGGTGACGATCTCGCTGACCGACGTGCCCTCCACCGTACGGCTCGGGCAGACGGCAACGGCACGGGTGACCGTCGGCGAGGCGGCCGACGTGCTCACGGTGGCGTCCTCGGCGGTCATCACGGCGGGCGGGCAGACCACCGTGACGGTGCTGGAGAACGGCGGACAGGTCGTGAAGCGGGTGGAGGTCGGTATCAAGGGCGACACCACCACCGAGATCAAGTCGGGGCTCCAGGAGGGCGACCAGGTGGTGCGGCCCCAGGCGTCGACGACCGGCGGAGGCGGCGGCATCCAGTTCCCCGGCGGCGGAGGCGGTTTCGGCCGCGGCTTCGGCGGCGGCGGTGGCGGTGGCGGCGGTGGCGGTGGCGGTGGCGGCGGAGGCAACCGATGAGGGCCGGCCCGCCGCCGGTGCCCGGCCCCCCTGTGCCCGGCCCCCCTGTGCTCGACCCCCCTGTGCTCGACCCTCCTGTGCTCGACTTGGGCCACGTCACCAAGGTGTACGGCGAGGGCGAGACCGCGGTGCGCGCGCTGCGCGGCGTGTCGCTCAGAGTGGAGCGCGGCGACTACGTCGCGATCATGGGCGCCTCCGGCTCCGGCAAGTCCACGCTGATGAACATCATCGGCTGCCTCGACGTCCCCTCCGGCGGCACCTACCACCTCGACGGCACCGACGTCGGCGGGCTCGACGAGCGGCGACTCGCGATCGTCCGCAACCGCAAGCTCGGCTTCGTGTTCCAGTCCTTCAACCTCATCCCCCGGATGAGCGCGCTCGCCAACGTCGAGCTCCCCCTGGCGTACGGCGGGGTCAGGGCCGCGGAGCGGCGCCGCAGGGCGCTGGCCGCGCTCGACCGGGTCGGGCTCGCCGAGCGCGTCCACCACCAGCCCAACGAGCTGTCCGGCGGCCAGCAGCAACGGGTGGCGGTGGCCCGCGCGCTGGTCACCGCGCCGACTCTGCTGCTGGCCGACGAGCCCACGGGCGCTCTCGACAGCAAGTCCAGCGAGGACGTCATGAACATCTTCGACCGTCTCAACGCGAGCGGCCGGACCCTGGTCGTCATCACGCACGAGGAGGAGGTCGCCGCGCACGCCAAACGGGTCGTCCGCCTCATGGACGGCCGGATCGTGGAGGACGTGCGCACCACGCCGGTCGGCGGCCCGCCCCCGCGGCTCGCGGAGGTGGCGTCGTGAACGCCGCGGAGGTCCTGCGGTTCGCGCTGCGCGGCCTGGCCGCGAACAGGATGCGCAGCGCGCTCACCATGCTCGGCATCCTGATCGGTGTCGCCGCGGTGATCCTGCTGGTCGCGATCGGCGAGGGGTCGTCCCGGCAGATCCAGCAGAACATCCAGCGGCTCGGGGCCAACTCGCTGACCATCACGCCCTCCACCTCGGGGGGCGGGGGCGGCCCCGGCGGTTTCGCCCGCGGCGCCGGCGGGGGAGGCGGCGGCCAGGCCGGGCGGCAGAACACCGGTCCGCGCACCCAGGCCAAGGACCTCACCGTCGACGACGCGCGGGCGCTGGCCGACCCGGCGAACGCCCCCTCGGTCAAGAGCGTCTCGCCGGTCGTGACGGCGCAGTCCCTGAGCGCCGCGTACGAAGGGGCGAGCCACTCGATAGGCCAGCTCGTGGGCACCTACCCGAGCTACTTCGAGGCGTCCAACAAGCCGGTGGTCAAAGGCTCCTACTTCTACAACGACGACGTGCTCGCCGCGCGCAAGGTCGTGGTCATCGGGCAGACGGTGGCCGAGAACCTGTTCGGCACGGTCGACCCCCTCGGCGAACAGATCACGGTGTCGGGCGTTCCGTTCACCGTCGTCGGCGTGCTGAAGGAGGCCGGCTCGTCCGGGTTCCAGGACGCCGACGACGTGGCGATCGCCCCGCTGCCCGCCGTACAGCAGAGCCTGACCGGGTTCGGGCCGCTGGGGCAGATCCTCGTGCAGGCCAAGAGCGCCGAGGCGGTCGACGCCGCGCAGAGCGAGGTCACCGAGGTGCTCGACCAGCGGCACGGAATCACCGGTTCGGCGAGCGCCGACTACCGCATCCTCAACCAGGCGACCCTGCAGGAGACGGTCAGTGCGGCGACCGGGACGTTCACGGTCCTGCTCGGCGCGGTGGCCGCGATCAGCCTGCTCGTCGGCGGCATCGGCATAACCAACATCATGCTCGTCACGGTCACCGAGCGGACCAGGGAGATCGGCATCCGCAAGGCGATCGGCGCGCCCAAGGGCGCGATCCTCGGCCAGTTCCTCGCCGAGGCGACGATGCTCAGCCTCGTCGGCGGCCTGCTGGGTGTGCTGATCGCCGTGATCGGCGCCCAGTTCACGATCGCGGGTGTGCAGCCGGTGATCGTCCCCACGTCGATCGCGCTGGCGCTCGGCGTCTCGGTCGTGATCGGCCTGTTCTTCGGCAGCTATCCCGCCAACCGCGCCGCCGGGCTGCGGCCGATCGAAGCCCTGCGCTTCGAGTGACGGCCGGACCCGTGGAAGGGAGATTCATGTGAGCAGGAACGACACCGAGGAGCTTCTGGAGACCTCGCCGTTCGACGACGACCTCCAGGAGGTGCTGACGGCGCGTCCCGCGCGGGCGGGCGGGTCGAAGCTGACGCTCGCCCTGGCCGGGGGCGTCCTGCTCGTGGCCGGGCTGCTCCTCGGCATCCAGGTGCAGAAGCTCCTGGGCGGCTCCACACCGGGCCAGGTCCCGTCCCGCGCGGCCGGCCCGGGGGCGTACTCCGGCGCCGGTCAGGCCCCCGCGGGCGGTGGGTACGCACGAGGCGCGGGCGGCGGCTTCGGCGGCGGGGGCGCCGATACAAGGGCAGGGGCAGGGTCCGGTGGGATGACCTTCGGCACGGTCAAGCTCGTCGACGGCGACAAGATCTACGTCCAGACCGCGAACGGCGGCGTGGTCACGGTGACCACGTCGGGCGACACCAGGGTCCAGGTCAGCCGGGCGGGGAAGGTCTCCGACCTCAAGCCGGGCAGCTTCGTCACCGTCGCGGGCGCCGCCGACGCCCAGGGCCAGGTGGCGGCGACGTCGGTCACTCAGGGCTCGCCCATGGGCCGGAGGGCGGGATCATGACCCCGGAGGGTCGGCTGCTGGTCGTCGACGACGAGCCCGACATCAGGGAACTGCTGTCGGCGAGCCTGCGGTACGCCGGGTTCGAGGTGATCACCGCGGCCACCGGCCGGGAGGCGGTCCAGATCGCCGGCAAGGTGCGCCCCGACCTGATCGTGCTCGACGTCATGCTGCCGGACCTGGACGGCTTCGCCGTCTCCGACCGGCTGCACGCGTCCGGGCGGCGGGTCCCGGTGCTGTTCCTCACCGCCAGGGACGCCACCGAGGACAAGATCGCCGGGCTGGGCTACGGCGACGACTACGTCACCAAGCCGTTCAGCCTGGAGGAGGTGCTCGCACGCATCCGGGCCGTGCTGCGCCGCACGCGCGGCGGCGACGCCGCCCCCGCCCGGCTGCGCGTCGCCGACCTGGAGCTCGAAGAGGACTCCCACCAGGTCTGGCGCGGCGGCGCCCTCGTACGGCTGTCGCCCACCGAGTTCAAGCTGCTGCACTACTTCATGGCCAACCAGGGCCGGGTGCTGTCGAAGGCGCAGATCCTCGACCACGTCTGGCACTACGACTTCGGCGGCGACCACAACGTGGTCGAGTCGTACGTCTCCTATCTCCGGCGCAAGGTCGACACCACCGAGCCCAAGCTGATCCACACGCTCCGCGGCGTCGGCTATGTCCTCCGTGCGCCGCGTCACTGACCTGCTCCGTTCCGGCGGCCCGGCTCGCGTCCGCCGGGTGCCGCGTTCACTGAGCGTCGGGGAGCTGCGGCGGCGGGCCGCGCGGACCCCGCTCTGGCTGCGGCTCGTCGCGGGGACGCTGCTGCTCGTGACGCTCGCGATCGCGCTGACCGGCGGCTTCGCCGTCCAGCTCCTGCGGGGTTACCTGGTGCAGCGGGTCGACGCGCAGCTCACGGCCGTCGGCCGGCGCCCGGCCGAGCCGCCTCCCGCCCAGGCCGCCAACGCCGTGTCCCGGCCGCCGAGGCAGTTCGGGTCGTTCTACATCGTCGTGCTCGACCGGTACGGCACCGTGGTCCGCACCGTCCAGGAGCCGCCGAACGCCGACCCGCCGCCCGCGCTGCCCAGGCCCCGCCAGGACCGGGAGCGGTGGCTGTTCACGGTGGAGTCCCCATCGGGGGTGCTGTGGCGGGCGATCGCCGTACGCGAGGAGGACGGCGCCCGTTTCCGCGTCGCCGCCATCAGCCTGGCCGACATCGACGGCACGGTCTCCCAGCTGGCGGTGATCGTCGTCGGGGTCGGCCTCGCCGTGCTCGTCGCGCTCGGCGTCGCCTGTTACTGGCTCGTACGGCGCAGCCTGCGCCCGCTGGGGGAGATCGAGAGGACGGCGGAGGCGATCGCGGCCGGCGACCTGTCGCGGCGCGTCCCGCTCCGGCACCGGCGCACGGAGATGGGCCGTCTCGGCCGGTCCATCAACGGCATGCTCACCCAGATCGAGACGGCGTTCCGCGAGCGGGAGGCGTCGCAGGAGCGGATGCGCCGGTTCATGGCCGACGCCTCCCACGAGCTGCGCACCCCGCTCACCTCGATCCGCGGTTTCGCCGAGCTGTATCGCCAGCAGAGTTCGCAGGACCCCGTCCTGCTGCTGCGCCGCATCGAGGACCAGGCCGTACGCATGGGCCTGCTCGTGGACGACCTGCTGCTGCTCGCCCGGCTCGATCAGCAGCGCCCTCTCGAACGCCGCCCGGTCGACGTGCTCAGCCTCGCGGCGGGGGCGGTGCTCGACGCGCAGACGCTCGCGCCGGACCGGGAGATCGACCTGCTGCGGCTGGACGACTCGGAGGAGCCGGTCCGGGTGCTTGGCGACGAGGCGCGGCTGCGCCAGGTCGTCGGCAACCTCGTCGGCAACGCCCTGCGGCACACTCCCGCGGGCACCGCGTTCCGGGTGGGCGTGGGCCTCGTGCCCGGATCGCAGGCGCTGATCGAGGTGGCCGACGAGGGCCCCGGCCTGGCCCCCGGCGACGCCGAGCGCGTCTTCGAGAGGTTCTACCGCGCCGATCCCGCGCGCAGCCGGTCGGATTCCGGCGGCACGGGACTCGGGCTGTCCATCGCCGCCGCCCTCGTCCAGGCCCACGGCGGCACCATCACGGCCGACAGCGAGCCCGGCCGCGGCGCGGTGTTCCGCGTCCGCCTCCCCGCGTGCCCGCCAGAAGAAAGGCTAGGGTGATCCCCTTTGCGACGACACCTGTCCATCGTGGTCGCCGCGGCGGCGCTGACGGTCACGGTCGCCGGCTGCGGCGGCGCCGACGACACCGCCGCCTCGACCACCTCGACCGCCTCGACCAGCACGTCCGCCGATCCCCGGGCGGCGTTCACCGCGTGCCTGCGCGAGCACGGCCTCACGCTCCCCAGCGGGCGTCCCTCGGGCATGCCGAGCGCGCGGCCCAGTGGCAGGCCCAGTGGCAGGCCGAGCGGCAGGCCCGGCGGGGGCTTCGGCGGGTTCCGGTCGATGGACCCGGCGACGAGCAAGGCGTTCGAGGCGTGCCGCTCCCTGATGCCGCAAGGCGGGCGGGGCGGGTTCGGCGGCGGAAACGGCGCCGACCCGCAGGCCATGCAGGCGTTCCGCACCTGCATGAAGGACAACGGCGCCGAGCTGCCCGCCGGCGGGCGCGTGCGCGGCCTGGCCACGGCGGACCCGAAGGTCGCCAAGGCGTACGACAAGTGCCAGGTCCTGCTGCCGGCGCCCACGCCCGCCGCCGCGTCCGCGCCCGAAGCCTGAGGCGGAGACGACCTGTCCCGGCCGTCGCCGCTGCCGTAGCCGGGCGACCGAGCCCGGTGGCGGCCCGCTCCGGCGGCTGATTCGCGGGCCCTCCTCGGGGAAGGTCGGGAGTATGGCGGGGAACGACAGGCTACGGGCCGCCCTGGAGAGCCTGCGGCGTCACCTCGATCAGGACCTGTTCCCCCTGGAGATCGGGGACGCCGCGGCCGACCGGCGCGTCCTGGTGGAGCTGCGCGGGCAGCTCGACGACTATCTGCTGCCTCGTCTGGCGGCGATCGACGCGCCGCTGCTCGCCGTGGTCGGCGGCTCCACCGGGGCGGGCAAGTCCACCCTGGTCAACTCGCTGGCCGGGGTGACCGTGACCGAGCCCGGGGTGCTGCGGCCCACCACGCTCGCCCCGACTCTGGTGTGCAACCCCGCCGACGCCACCTGGTTCACCTCCACCACGGTCCTGCCCGGGCTGGCCAGGGTGACGGGAGGAGCGGCCGGCGGGGGGCGCGGCGAGCCGGGCACCCTGCGGATCGCCCCCGTGGAGGGCCTGCCTCCCGGGCTGGCGCTGCTCGACGCCCCCGACATCGACTCGATCGTCACGGCCAACCGCGAGCTGGCGGCGCAACTGCTCGCCGCGGCCGACCTGTGGTTGTTCGTCACGACCGCCGCGCGGTACGCCGACGAGGTGCCGTGGAGCTTCCTGCGCCTGGCCAGGGAGCGGAGCACGGCGCTCGCGGTGATCCTCCAGCGGGTCCCGGCCGAGGCGTGCGCACCCGTGGCCGCCGACCTGACCCGGCTGCTGCGGGACAACGGCCTGGGCGGCACCCCCTTGTTCACCGTCCCGGAGCTGGAGCTGCCGTCGGAGCGGGCCCGGCTGCCCGCCGACGTCGTGCAGCCGATCGCGACCTGGCTCGCCGACCTGTCGGTGGACGCCAAGGCCCGGGCGGAGGTCGTACGGCGGACCCTGACCGGGGCTCTGGACAGCCTGGGCACCCGGGTGCCCGACCTGGCCGACCGGGTGGAGCGTCAGCGGGCGGGCATCGCCGAGCTGCGCGACATCGCGAGCAGGGCGTACGACGTGGCGATGTCGGCCTTCGACGACGGGATGCGCGACGGCAGGCTGCTGCGCGGCGAGGTGCTGGCCCGCTGGCAGGACTTCGTCGGCACCGGCGACCTGATGCGCTCGCTGGAGTCGCGGATCGGCTGGCTGCGCGACCGTCTCGCCGCCGCGTTCCGGGGCCGCCCGGCGCCGGACAGGGAGCTGCGCGTGGCGCTGGAGAGCGGGGTGGAGTCGCTGATCCGCGCCACCGCCGACGGAGCGGCGGAACGGGCCGTCGAGGCGTGGCTGGCCCTGCCGGCCGGGCGCGACCTGCTGGACAAGTCCGGTGTCACCGTCTCCGGGCGGCTCGGGCGCGCCTCGCCGGATCTGCCCCGCCGGGCCGGCGAGGCCGTACGCGCCTGGCAGGGGCACGTGCTCGACCTCGTCCGCTCCGAGGGCGCCGACCGGCGCACGCTCGCCAGGGCGGCGTCGTTCGGCGTGAACAGCCTCGGCGTGCTGATCATGCTGGCCGTTTTCTCCACGACCGGCGGGATCACCGGCATCGAGCTGGGCATCGCCGGCGGCACCGGCGTGCTCAGCCAGAAGCTGCTCGAAGCCGTCTTCGGCGACCAGGCGGTACGCACGCTGACGCAGGAGGCCCGTGAGGACCTGCGGCGGCGCGTCCGCGCGCTGTTCGACGAGGAACGCGCCCGCTTCACCTCCCTGGTGGAGGGGCTGGGCCCGGCGCCGGAGACGTCCGCCCGGCTGCGGGAGGCGGCGAAGGCCGTACAGGAGAGGGGCGTCCTGTGAAGCTCCCGCGCAGGAAGGCGGAGGTGTCGCTGGACGACCGCCTGGAGGCGCTCGCGGAGGCCGCCGGCCTGGCGGAGGGCCGGCTCGGCCAGGAGGCCGTGGACCACGCGCGCGCCGTCGTCGCCCGGGCCGGAGTACGGCGAGGCCTGTCGGTGGACCACACCGCGGTCGCCCTCGCCGGGGCGACGGGAAGCGGCAAGTCGTCGCTGTTCAACGCCCTGTCCGGGACCGAATTGGCGACGGTGGGGGTGACCCGGCCGACGACGGCCAAGGCGCAGGCAGCCCTGTGGGGCAGCGGCGGCGCGGGACCGCTGCTCGACTGGCTCGACGTCCCCCTGCGCCACACCGTCGAGGGCGACGCGTCGGGGCTGATCCTGCTGGACCTGCCCGACCACGACTCCATCGAGCTGGCCCACCGCAGGGAGGTCGACCGCCTGGTCGGCGTGGTGGACCTGCTGGTCTGGGTGCTCGACCCGCAGAAGTACGCCGACGCGGCCGTGCACGAGCGCTACCTGCGTCCACTCGCGCGGCACCGGGACGTCATGGTCGTCGTGCTCAACCAGGTGGACCGGCTGCCCGAACGCTCGGTCAAGCGCTGTCTCGACGACCTGCGCGGACTGCTGGCGGCGGACGGGCTGGAGGGGGTCGCGGTGCTGGGCGTCTCCGCGCGCACCGGCGAGGGCGTCCCCGAACTGCGGGCGCTGCTCGACCGCGAGATCTCCCGCCGCCGCGCCTGGTCGTCGCGGCTCGCCGCCGACGTGGCCTCGGCCGCCGCCGGGCTCTGGGCGGCCACCCGGCCCCCGGCCGCGCGGGAACCGGAGCCGGGCGCCGTGGCGGTGCCGGAGGTCGCCGTCGGCAGAACTCTGACGCGGGCGCTGGCGCAGGCGGCCGGAGCGCCGGTCGCGGTCGAGGCGGTCGCGAAGTCGCACCGGCACCGCTCGGTCGCCGCGACGGGCTGGCCGGTCACGCGCTGGCTGCGCAAGCTGAGGCCCGATCCGCTGCGCCGTCTGCATCTGACCGGGGCGGCCCGCTCCTCCCTGCCCGCCGCCACCGCCGTCGAGGTCTCGGCCGTGGACACCGCCCTGCGGGACGTCGGGGCCGCCGCGTCGCAGGCGGTGCCCGAGCCGTGGGCGACGGCCGTACGGCACGCGGCGCGGTCGCGGTCGGAGGAGCTGACCGATGCCCTGGACCGCACCGTGGCCGCGGCCACGTCGGGCGGCGTCGCCAAAGCCCCCCGATGGTGGCGCGTGGCGGGAACGGCGCAGTGGCTGACGGTCGCCGCGATGGCCGCGGGCGCGATCTGGCTGCTCGTGCGCTTCGCGCTGAACTACCTCATGCTGCCAGAGCTCCCCACCCCCACGCTCGGCCGGGCGCCGTGGCCGACCGTGCTCCTGCTGGGCGGCGCGCTGGCGGGAGTGCTGATCGCGCTGCTGTGCCGGGTGTTCGCCTGGATCGGCGGGCGGCGCAGGGCGCGCAGAGCCGCCAAGGCGTTGCGTGACGGCATCGAACGGGTGGCCGGCGAGCTGATCGTCGCGCCCACCAGGGACGAACTCGACCGCTACGCCAGATTCGCCGACCGACTGTCGCTCGCCGCCTCGTGACCCCGGCCTGCCGCGAGACGGCAGGCGCGTGACAGCGGTTGGGCAGGGCGGCCCGGCGCTGTTGTCCGACCATGCGGGCGTCATCGCGACTTGTGTTCCAAGGCCTTCGTCCTGCGTCCTCGCCACAGGTTGTCGGCGGCGAGGGCGCCTCCTCCGCTGAAGGCGATGGCGAGGCTGGCCGCCGCGAGGCCCAGGACGAACTCGACGCCGTCGTCGGCGATGAAGAAGCCCTTGCTGCCGTGAACGAAGACGATCGCTCCCAGCATGTCGAGTGTGAGCAGCGTGCCGACCACGGGCAGCAGCAGCCCGAGCACCAGTGCCACGCCTCCGGCCAGTTCGAGGGTCGCGATCACCACGGCCGACACCGCGGGGAGCGGCACGCCCACCGATTTGAAGAATGCGGTGGTGCCGCTGATGCCCGACATCGCGAACTTCTCCCATCCGTTCGCGATGAAGATGGTGCCCAGCCCGACGCGGGCGAGCAGCAGTGCGATCGGCTGCGCCTTCTCGATGAGAGTCGGCCGTTCGTTCACTGTGGGGCTACTCCCATGTACGTCCACGGTGGCCTACAGAGCGACGAGACGACATATTTGTGACGCTAGGGTCCAGTCGGGTGGGCATACAATCCCTGTCCGGTCAATGATCCGTTTGGGTGTCCTGTGCTGTCCTGCCCGAATCCTTCATTCGGGCCGCCGGTCAGCGCGGCGCTCGACGAACACGTCGGCGATCCCGGCGGCCAGGGCGGCCAGCACGAACATGATGTTGATCAGCAGTGCTTGCTGAAACGACGCCGCATAGATGCCATGAGCCGAGCCCACCGCCGCGATACCGATGGAGGCGCCGATGCGCTGTCCCATCTGCAACATGCCGGCGGCAACCCCGGCCTCGGCGACAGGCACAGCCGACAAGGTCAGCGTCTGGTTGGGCGAGACGATCAGGCCGTTGCCCACCCCGGCGACGAACAACGGCGCCGCGATCGCCCAGGCCGCGTTCTGGCCGGAGACCAGCCGCATGGCGGGTTCGGTGGCGGCCAATCCGAGCGTGACCAGCACCAGCCCGAACACGACCAGCGGGCGGCCGAACCGGACGACGACCCGGCCACCGAACGCGGCGCTGAGTGCCGATCCCAGCGCGAATGCCGCGCTCACCAAGCCCGCTCGCAGCGCGGAGTAGTGCAGGCCCTCCTGCAGGTACTGGGTGATGATGAAGAAGATCGCGGTGAATCCGCCGAAGTAGAGCAGCGCGAGCAGGGTTCCGAGGGCATATGAGCCTCGGCGGAACAAAGAAAGATCGACTATCGGGTCGTGGCGCTTCCCGTACCAGTGCTCCCAGCCCACGAAGCCGGTGAGCACGACGGCCCCGGTCAGTATCAGCAGCCATTTGCTCGGTCCCGGCCATGCACGCCCCTCCACAAGCGGGAGGATCAGCAGCAGGACGCCGGCGGCCAGGAGCAGCACTCCCACAGGGTCCATGCTTTCCCGCCGCCACCGCTTCCCGGCCGGCCGCCCGGGGATGTACCGGTACGCCAGAATCATGGCGATAAGGCTGATCGGTATGCTGACGTGCAGGACGTGGCGCCACCCCTCACGCTCACCGCTGAACCTGATGAGCAGGCCACCGAGCAGCGGGCCGACCGCGGTTGAGATGCTCATCGTGGCACCCAGCAGGCCGAACGCCCGGCCCCGCTCCGCATCGTGGAAAAGCTGCTGGATCAGACCGGTGACCTGCGGAGCGATCACTCCCGCGGCCGCCCCCTGTACGATCCGCGCCACGATCAGCCAGCTCGATTCGGGGGCGGCCCCGGCGGCGGCGCTGGCCAGGGTGAACAGGGCCGCGCCGAAGAGGAACACGTTGCGCCGGCCGTGCGTGTCACCGAATCGCCCGGCAGGCACCAGCAGCAGCCCGAAGGCGAACGCGTATCCCGACACCACCCACTGCAGGTCGCTCGGCGGGGCATTCAGCGCGATGCGGATGGAGGGCAACGCCACGTTGACGATGCTGATGTCCAGCCAGGTGACGAAACCGGCGATCAGGCAGACGGTCAGCGCCTTCCAGCGGCGGGGGTCGGCGACCTGCCGCCCGTGCCTGCCGGGCGTCCCATTCGCCGGGATCCCGCTGCTCGACCGGTCAGGCACCGGTACGCGCACCTCGCCTCGGCGAAGCGGCGGGGAGTCGCTCACCCTCCACGGAGATGTCCTCGCACCCGGTCAAAGCCTCCACCTCACGTGTCCGGCAGCAACAGTCCCCCTGATCGGGTACCCGTCAACTCACTCCTCACTTACAGCGATGACAGTCGCCACGGGGATTCGGGGGGCGACGCGGCGGCAGGGCATGGCAGGCGCGTGACAGCGGTTCGGCAGAGCGGCCCGGCATGGTCGGGGCATGCACGAGACCACCGACGTACTGATCGCCGGAGCCGGCCCGACCGGGCTCACCCTCGCCGTGGACCTGGCCCGGCGGGGCGTCGCCTGCCGGATCGTCGAGCAGGCGCCCGAGCCCGCGGCCGGCTCCAAGGGCAAGGGCCTGCAGCCGCGCACACTGGAGGTCTTCGACGACCTCGGCGTGATCGGCCCGATCCTGGCGGCGGCCACGCCCTACCCGCCGCTGCGGGTCCGGATGGGCAGGGTGCCGGTCTGGCAGGCCCGCATGCACAGGCCCGCCGAGGCCACGGACGCGGTGCCGTACCCCACGGTGCTGATGCATCCGCAGTGGCGCACCGAGGCGGTGCTGCGCGAGCGCCTGACCGAGCTGGGCGGGAAGGTGGAGCAGGGCGCCGCACTGACCGGCTTCGAGCAGGACGCGGACGGGGTGACCGCCGGGCTCGGCACGGGCGAGACCGTGCGGGCGCGTTACCTCGTCGCGGCGGACGGCGGCAGAAGCCCCGTGCGCAAGGCCCTCGGCATCGGCTTCGCCGGCGAGACCCGCGAGGAGCAGCGGATGGCCCTGGGCGACGTACGGGCCGAGGGGCTCGACCGGGACCACATCCACGTCTGGGTGCGTCCGGGCAAGGGAACGGTGGCGCTCTACCCGATGGCCGGCACCGACACCTTCCAGATCCTCGCCACGCTCAAGCCGGGCGAGACCCCCGAGCAGACGCTGCCCGGCTATCAGCGCGTGTTCGCGGAGCGGTCGATGCTGCGCCGGGTGCGCCTGACCGAGCTGCTGTGGTCCTCCCTCTACCGGGTCAACATCCGCCTCGCCGACCGCTACCGCTCCGGCCGTGTCCTCCTGGCCGGGGACGCCGTCCACGTGCATCCGCCGGCGGGCGGGCAGGGGCTCAACACCGGTGTCCAGGACGCCTACAACCTGGGCTGGAAGCTCGCCCGCGTGCTCTCCGGCGCGCCGGAGACGCTGCTGGACACCTACGAGGAGGAACGCAGGCCCGTCGCCGCCCGGGTGCTCGGACTCAGCGCGGACCTCGCCGGCAAGAAGTCCTACAAACGCGACGAGGAGACCTACCAGCTCTCGCTGAGCTACCGGGGCGGCTCGCTCGCCCGGCGCGGCGGCGACCGGATGCCCGACGGACCGCTCCCGCTGGCGGACGGGACGCGGGCCCGCGTGTTCGACCTGCTGCGGGGCCCGCACTTCACCCTGCTGTCCGCCGGTCTCGCCCCGCACGTCCCCGCCGGCCCCGAGGTGCGCGCGTACGAGGTCGCCGAGCCGTACGGCGGCGAGCGGTACACCCTCGTCCGGCCGGACGGGTACGTCGGGATCTCCACCTCCTCAGCGGACGAGCTCGCCGCCTACCTGGCCATGGTGTGAGCTACGGGCGCTCGTCCGGGCGTACGGCGTGGGCGGGGTCGGGGTTCGGGACGCCGTCCGCGCCGAGATCGGCGCGGCGGGACTCGATCTGGCGCGGTCCCAGCTCGCTGTCCTCGACCGCCGCCCTGGCCTCGGCGGCGGCCCGCTCGGCCTCGGCGACGGCCTCGTCGCCCACCGTCCGGCGCTCGTGCTCCCTGCCGTCGGTCACGGTGGCCCGGCTCGCGGGCAGCGACTCGGTGAACGCCCTCGACAACGTGTTGAGCGCCGAGGTGACCTCGCTCGGGATCACCCACATCGTGTTGCCCTGGCCCTGGGCGAGCTGCGGCAGCACCTGGAGGTACTGGTAGGCGAGCAGCTTGGGGTCGGGGTCGTTGCGGTGGACGGCCTGGAACACCTCGTCGATCGCCTGCGACTGACCCTGGGCCTTGAGGATCTGCGAGGTGCGCTCACCCTCGGCGCGCAGGATCGCGCTCTGCTTCTCGCCCTCGGCCGTGAGGATCTGCGACTGCCGCTGGCCCTCCGCCGTGAGGATCGCCGCGCGCTTGTCCCGCTCGGCGCGCATCTGCTTCTCCATGGCGTCCTTGATGGTCTTCGGCGGGTCGATCGCCTTGATCTCGACCCGGTTGACCCGGATGCCCCACTTTCCGGTGGCCTCGTCGAGCACGCCGCGCAGCTGGCTGTTGATCATGTCACGCGAGGTGAGCGTCTTCTCCAGGTCCATGCCGCCGACCACGTTGCGCAGCGTCGTCACGGTGAGCTGCTCGACGCCCTGGATGAAGTTGGCGATCTCGTACTCCGCGGCCCGGGGATCGGTGACCTGGAAATACAGCACGGTGTCGATGTCCACGACGAGGTTGTCCTCGGTGATGACCGGCTGGGGCTTGAACGACACCACCTGCTCGCGCAGGTCCAGCAGCGGGCGGACCCGGTCGATGTACGGGATGACGAAGTTCAGGCCGGGCCCCAGCGTGCGGTAGTACCTGCCCAGGCGCTCGACGTTGCCGGCTCTGGCCTGGGGCACGATCCGGACCGCCCGCAGCACCGTCAGAATCGCGACGAACGCGATGACGAGTCCGGCGATCAATGCTCCGTCCATGATCACTCCCGGGGATAGACGAGGGCGGTGGCGCCCTCGATCTCTATGACGTCGACCGTGGCCCCTGGCGGGATCACGAGCGTCTCGTCGTACGCACGGGCCGACCACTCCTCCCCGCCGATGCGCACCCGGCCGTCCCTGCCCGTGACCTCCTTGGTCACGTACGCGGACTTGCCGATGAGCGCGGGCACGCCGAAGCGCTTCGGCGGCGGCTGCTTGAGGTGCCGGAGCGCGATCGGGCGCACCCCGGCGAGGCCGGCGGCGGAAGCGACGACGAACACGGCGAGCTGGATCGCCGGCGGCAGTCCGACGACCGCTGCCACGGTCGTGAGCAGGGCCGCGACGGACAGCAGTCCCAACGCCGCGGTCAGCGTGAAGATCTCCGCGACGCCCAGCACCGCTGCCAAGATGAGCCATACGATCCAGGAGTCCATTGCCGCCTCCATAGCAATGAACGAACACCGCTCGGGTCCGGTTCCTCCTCAAACCTAACGCGTACGGCCGCGCTATCCCAGGGTGCGAGGTCCTTACGCCGGGGCCGCGGTGACGCGGAACTCGTTGCCCTCCGGGTCGGCCATCAGGATGTGGTCGTCGAAGGCCTCCAGGATCGTGCCGCCCGCGCGCACCAGCCGGGCGGCCTCCGCCCTGATCCGCTCCCACCGGTCGGCGGCCGAGCCCTCACCGGGCACGCGCACGTCGATGTGGAGCCGGTTGTCCGCCGTCCCGCGCTCGGGGACCCGGAAGATGGAGAGCCGGGGACCGATCCCCTCGGGGTCGCAGAGCAGGGCCCCGTCGTCGTCGGCGCCGCCGGTGGGCAGGTCGAGCCGCGCGAACGACTCCTCGGCGGTGCCGTACCGGGAGGCCGGGATCTCGTCGACGTAGCCGAGCGCCGTCTTCCAGAACTCGGCGAGGAGCCGCGCGTTCTCACAATAGAGAGTCAGGTCGATCGTCACTGCTGCCATGACTCGACGGTAATGCAGACCGCTGACTCGAGTGCGGCCGCGTCTGTCAGGAGGCCGCGGAAGGGGTCGCCGCGGAAGGGGCCCGCGCGCCGTCGTGCCGCAGGGCGCTGCCCGCCAGCCACCGGGGCCAGGAGAGCTGCCAGAAGCCCCAGCCGTTGTTCCACTCCAGCTCGCGGGTCGTGCCCGTGACGATGACGGGGTCGCCGCGCAGCGCGTGCTCGTAGAACCAGCGCGCCTGGTCGGGGTGGGCGTTCAGACAGCCGTGGCTGACGTTGACCCGGCCCTGCGCCCACACGTTGTCCAGCGCGTGGACGTACTCGCCGCTGTTGGAGATCCGTACGGCGTAGTCGATGAGCTTGTCGTAGAAGCCGGGGTCGCCCTTGCGGCGGCCCGGGGACACCATGCGGACGGGGTTGCCCTTGTCCATCGTCAGGTGGATCCCGCTCGTGGTCGTGTACTCCCTCGTGGTCGCCATGCCGGCGCTGATCGGCACGCGCCGGGTCACCCTGCCGTCCTGCCGCACCACCATCTCGTGGGTGCGGGTGTCCACCGTGCTGACCATGGCCCGTCCCACGGTGAAGGCCACGCTCCGGTCGGCGGTGCCGTACGTGCCGGGGGCGGCGCGGACGCCGGCGAGATGGGCGGTCAGGCGCACGTCGCCGCCGGACGGCCACATCGTCCGGGGCCGGTAGACGACCTGGGTGGAGCTCACCCAGTGCCAGGCGCCCTCGGCGGGGCCCCGGACCTCCAGCGCCCGCTCGACCGCCGCCCGGTTCTCGACCGGCCCGGTGAACGTCACGATGATCGGCATGCCGACCCCGACGGTCTCGCCGTCGGAGGGGACGATCGAGGCGACGGCGAGCTCGCGGCGCGGGGTGAGCGTGCGGAACCGGCCCGCGACCTGGGCGGTGACGCCCTGGGGCCCGGTCGCGACGGCGTTGACGACATACTGCGTGCCGGGACGCAACGTCCACGACGACCGCCAGACGGTGCGGGCCGGGTCGAACGTGCCGGGCACGGGATCGCGCCCCGCGAACGCCAGCACGCTGGTCAGCCTGCCGCCCTTCGCGCTGACGACCAGGCCTGCCTCAGGCGGGACCGCCGCCGCGCCGGGGGCCGGGGCGATCACGATGCGCGGCGCGGGCGGCACGCGTACGGCGCAGCCCGCCAGGAGCGCCGGGGCGACCACGAGCGGCACCGCGAGCAGGGCGCGGGCGGCGGGAGGCGGGATGCGTGGCTTCACGGGCACCCAACATAGCGATGGGTGACGACAAGAACACGCTAAGTCGCCGGAAGGATCCTCCCCGAGACCTCGCCGAGGCTGATCCCGTGCGAGGTCCACGCGGTGATCGTGACGGTGTCGCCGTCCTCCAGGAAGGTCCGGGTCTCACCGGGTAGTTTGACCGGATACGCGCCGTTCCAGGTCAGCTCGATGAGCGAGCCGGACTGCCCGGGGGACGAGACCGTGCCGCTCGCGAACAGGTCGCCGGTGCGCAGACGGGCGCCGTTGACGGTCATGTGGGCGAGCATCTGGTCGGGCGTCCAGTACATGTCGCGGAACGACGGCGTCGAGATCGTCTCGCCGTTCAGCTCGACGTGCAGCGTGAGGTCGAGCCCCCAGGGCGTCTGCCTGCGGAGATAGGCAGGCGGCTCCGGTTCCTGCGACCGGCCCTCGACTCTGGCCTCCTCCAAGGCGTCGAGCGGCGTGATCCACGCCGACATCGAGGTGGCGAACGACTTGCCGAGGAACGGCCCGAGCGGGACGTACTCCCACGCCTGGATGTCGCGGGCGCTCCAGTCGTTGACGAGCGCGACCCCGAAGACGTGGTCCTCGAACGCGCCGGCGCGCTCGCCGAGCCGCGTCGGCACCCCGACGACGAAGCCGACCTCCGCCTCGATGTCGAGCCTCTGCGACGGCCCGAACGAGGGCCGCTGCCCGCACGGCCGCCTGATCGGCGTCCCCGAGACGACGACGGTGCCCGCCCGCCCGTGGTAGCCGACGGGCAGCTGCCGCCAGTTGGGCTTGAGCGGCTCGTCGTCCGGGCGGAAGATCCGCCCGAGGTTCGACGCGTGCTCGAGCGACGCGTAGAAGTCCACGTAGTCGGCCACCTCGACCGGCAGGTGCAGGGTCACCTCCGTCAGCGGGACCAGGTGGTCGCCGGTGGCCGCCGCCTCGCGGGCCCGCGCCCGCGTCTCCTGCCAGGCCGTACGGCCCAGGGCCAGCAGCGGGTTGAGGCTGGGCGCCGCGTAGACGTCCCCGCCGAGGGCGGCCGCCAGGTCGAGGACGTGGTCCCCGACCCGTACGCCGACCCTGCGCGGCTCCCCGGGCCGGGAGAACACGCCGTACGGCAGGTTGTCGAGCCCGAAGCTCATCGCGCCCACGTCCACGCGTAGTCGGTGTCCTCGCACGCGAGGGCGGCCGGGCCGAGGTCGAGCGGGCGGAACGTGTCGATCATGACGGCCATCTCGGTCGTCTCGGTGTGGCCCTTCCTTACGGCCTCGACGGCGGCCTCCACCGCGCCCGGCTGCGGGCCGTGCGTGAAGCCGGCCGGGTGCAGCGAGATCGAGCCGACGTCGATCCCCGATCCCTTTCTGGCGGTGTAGTCGCCGCCCACGTAGAACATGAACTCGTCGGAGTCCACGTTGTGGTGGTTGTACGGGATCGGCACGGCCTCCGGGTGGAAGTCCAGCGGCCGGGGGCAGAACGAGCAGACGACGAAGCCCGGGCCCTCGAACGTCTGGTGGACCGGCGGCGGCGCGTGGGTGCGCTTCACGATCGGCTCGAAGTCCTGGATGTTGAACGCGTAGGGGTAGAGGCAGCCGTCCCAGCCCACGACGTCGAACGGATGGTGGGCGTAGGTCAGCCGGGTCAGCCCGCCCCGCGTCCTGACCAGGACCGGGACCTCCTCGCCGTCCACGAGCAGCGGCTCGGCCGGCGCGCGCAGGTCCCGCTCGCAGTACGGCGCGTGCTCCAGGAACTGGCCGTACTGCGACAGGTAGCGCTTCGGCGGCCTGATGTGCCCGGCCGCCTCGACCACCAGCGCGGTCACCGGGCCCTCGGGCACCCATCGGTGAATCGTCCCGGTCGGGATCACCACGTAGTCGCCCTCGGCCACGTCCAGCGCGCCGTACGCCGACTCGAAGCGGGCCCGGCCGCTCGCGATGTAGACGCACTCGTCGCCCATCGAGTCGCGGTACAGCTCGCTGGGCGCGTCCGTCGCGGCGTACGAGATGCGGACGTCGGAGTTGCCCGCCAGCAGCATCCGCCCGGAGACGAGGTCGCCCTCCGGCCTCAGGTCCCGGGTGCGGAAATGGCGCGGGGAGAGCGGCATGTTGGGCGTGAGACCGGACGCTCCCGCGTCCACGGCCTCCGCCTTGACGATGGCCGTGGGCGCGTGGCGGTGATAGAGCAGCGAGGAGTCGGAGGAGAAGCCCTCCTCTCCCATGAGCTCCTCCTTGTACAGCCCGCCGTCGGGAGCGCGGAACTGCACGTGGCGCTTGCGCGGCACCTCCCCGACCATGCGGTAGTACGGCATGACACCTCCTATATGTCCGTTAATCGGACGGCAGTGTCCTATATATGTATGACGATTCGCCATGCCGCCGGGAATGTCAAGCTGTGCGTCATGACCACAGCGGAGATCCACCTGTCCGTCTCGACCTGGCGGCAGCCCACGCCGGCGCCCGGATCCCCCGCGCGGACGGCGTTGGTCCGGCGGGTGGCGGAACGCGTGCTCGCTCTCGGGACGGGCCGCCTGCGCGTCGGCGTGGACGGGTTCACGGCGGCAGGGAAGACGAGCTTCGGGCACGAGCTCGCCGAGCACCTCGCCCGAGCGGGACGCCCCGTGCTGCGGGCGAGCCTCGACGACTTCAAGCGGCCGTGGCGTGACCGGCACCTGTACGACCGGGAGTCGGGCGAGGGGTACTACCGGAACGCCTACGACTACGACGCGGCGATCGCCCTGCTGCTCGAACCGGCGGGGCAGGGCGGCTCGGGGGACGTCGCGCTGTGCTCCATCGACCCGCTCACCCAGGTGGACCACTCGTCGGTGCGGACGACCGCCGCGCCCGGCGCGATCACGATCGTCGACGGGGTGTTCGCGTTCCGCCCGGAGATCGACGCGTACTGGGACCTGCGCGTCTGGATGGAGGTGACGCCGGAGACCTCGGTGCGGCGCGGGGCGGAACGCGACCAGGACTGGGCCGGGTCCGAGGCCGAGGCGCTGCACCTGCACCGTTATCTGCCCGCCGAGCGCCTCTACATCGCGGAGGCCGATCCGCTGGCGCGGGCCGACGTCATCGTGGACAACACGGTGTTCACCGAGCCGCGGCTGCTGAAGTGGTGACCGTCAGCGCGGGGGTTCGGACAGGGCGGTCGCGAGCCGCTCGGCGGCCTCCAGGACCAGCGGGCCCACCTTGTCCGCGTCGAGGTCGGCGAAGCTGACCACGCCGACGGACGCCTCCAGCCACGGCGGCCCGGGAACCGGCGCGGCGATGCCCTGCGCGCCCTCCTGGAGGTGTCCCCTGCTCGTGTGCACCGCCGGATCCTTGCGGCCCCGGCGCAGCGCGAGCAGCGCCAGCCCGGCCGCGCCGCGCGTCAGCGGATGACGCGAGCCCTCGCGGTAGGCGACGTGGAGGTCGGTCCAGGACGGCTCGACCACCGCGACGGCCAGGCCCTCGTCGCCCTCGGCCACGGTCAGGTGCGCGGTCGCCCCCGCCTGCTCCGCGAGCGCGCGCAGCGCCGGCAGCGCCGCCGCCCGCAGGAGGGGATGCACGGCCTGGGCCAGCACGAGCACCCCGAAACCGAGATGCACGCGGCCCTGCGCGTCCCGCCGGGCGAAGCCCTCGGCCTGCAGGGTCGTCAGGAGCCGGTAGACGATCGGCCGGCTCAGGCCCAGCTCCTGGGCGAGCTCGGTCGGCGTACGGCCCCGGTTCGCGTCGGCGAGCAGCCGCAACAGCCGTAAGCCACGTTCGAGCGTCTGCGCCGACTCGGCCGCCATCATGTCCCCGATTATCGCCGCCTCGGCCACCTGTGGCCCAAACCCGCGAGTTACGTAGCCTACGTGCGAGGTGGGTTTTCCGGGCGGGATCAGGGAGCGTGGATGAAGTCGGCGATCGTGGTGGGGGCGGGGATCTGGGGAGCGTCGCTGGCGCTGCGGCTGGCCGACGAGGGCTGGCGGGTGACGCTCGTCGAGCAGTACGCGCCGGGGCACGTGCGCCAGGCCAGCGCCGGGGAGACCCGCCTGCTGCGCTGCGCGCACGGCTCGGACGACTGGTACCCCCGGTTGGCCTGGCAAGCGCGCGACGCCTGGCGGCGACTGGAGGAGAGGACCGGCGAGGACCTGTACGTCGAGTCCGGTCTGATGTGGTTCGCCCGTGACCCCGACGGCTGGGAGACGCGCAGCGCCGGGGTCCTGGAGCGGCTGGACATCCCTCGCGAGCTGCTCGATCCGGACGAGGCGGCACGGCGGTTCCCCGGCCTGCGGGTCGACGACCTCGCCTTCGTGCTGTGGGAGCCGAACGCCGGACTGCTGCGGGCCCGGCGGGCGACGCAGGTGACCGCGCGCCTGACCGGCGCCGCCGGTGTCCGGCAGGTCCGCGCCCGGGCCGTGCCGTACGCGCGGAAAGCGGGGGTCGTCGCGGACGGCGAGGTGCTGACGGCGGACCGGGTGGTGTGGGCGTGCGGTGCGTGGCTGCCGTGGCTGTTCCCGCACGAGGCGGGACACGTCCAGGTGACGCGGCAGGACACCTTCCACTTCGGCGTGCCCAGAGACTGGACCACGCCGCCGCTGCCCGCCTTCTGCGACTACGACCTGGCGGCGTACGGGCACGGCGACCTCGACGGCATGGGCATGAAGATCACCGGTGACGCCGAGGGCGAGCCGTACGACCCGGAGACCGGCGGCAGGCGGGTGCTGCGGCACACCGAGGAGCAGGCGCGCTCCTACCTGGCCAGGCGGTTCCCCTCGCTGGTGGGAGCGCCGGTGGTGTTCAGCCAGGTCTGCCAGTACGCGCTGACCGGGGACGCCGAGTGGATCATCGCGGAGATCGAGGACGGCGTCTGGCTGCTCGGCGGCGAGTCCGGGCACGGCTTCAAGCACGCCCCGGCCCTCGCCGGCTATGCCGCGGAGATCCTCGACGGCCGGCGGGAGCCGGACGCGCGGTTCGGCCTGCACGAGCGGCAGGCGGCCCGGGGCCTGCGCACCAGCGGCGGCACCATGCCGTAGAGAGGGCTAGCTGAGCTAGCCGGGCGGGGTCTGCCGGGCCTGCCGGGCGCGCAGGACGATCTCCAGCTCGAACCGGACGTCGGGGTCGGCGAGCGCGTCGCCGTACAGCTGCTCGATCTGGCGCAGCCGGTAGCGCACGGTCTGCGGGTGGACGTGGAGCGCCGCGGCGACCTCGGCGACGCCCCGGCCGTGGCGCAGCCAGGCGAGCAGGGTCTCGGCCAGGCGGTCCTGCTGGGTCTGGCGCAGGTGGGCGAGGGGCGCGAGGCGCACCTCCGCCAGCGCGGCCACGAGATCCTCGTCCTTGAAGACGACCAGCGTCGCCATGTGGCCGGCGCAGCGCAGCAGGCCCTGCCGGGGGAGGACGCCCCGGGCGCCGAGGTCGAGGGCCTCCCTCGCCCAGCCGAGCGAGTTCGCGGCGGCGGCGATCGGCACCGCGGGGCCTATCGCGGCCCGCCGGCCGCGCAGGGCGCTCTCCAGCGCCTGCACGCGTCCCGGGCCGCCGGGATCCGGCACCACGAGACACGGGCAGTCGCGGTCGAGCCCGGCCAGCACGTCCGGCGGCAGCACCGGCAGGGGAGGGCCGCCGTCGGGTTCCTCCAGGGCCACTCCCGCGACCGTGCGGGGGAGCCGCCAGCCGGCCGCCCTGGCCAGGTCGGCGACGGCCTCCGCCGGGGCCGCGGGCCGGGTCAGCAGCAAATCGAGCAGCCTCCGGCGGCGGCGCTCCATCTCGCCGGCGGCGTGCGCCCGCGCCTCGGCGAAGCCCTCCGCCGCGGCGTCGGCGAGCTGGTCGAGGTAGACGAAGATGGCCTCGCCCAGGTCGTACAGCGTCCGCGGGTCGAGGCCCAGCTGCTCGGACTGCTCGGTGAGCCTCCGCCACGCCACCCGCGCGCCCAGCCGCATCGCGGTCTGGAAGGGCTCCAGGTCGCGCCCCTCGGCGGCCTCGCCCCTGCCGATCGTCCGGAAGACCTCGGGGTCCCACGGCGCCCGCGGGTTCTCGATGCGTTCGAGGAACCCCCGCAGCGCCTGGTTGACCGACAGCCGCAGGACCTTGATGTAGACCTCGTCCGCCGGGCGGGCGTATTCGGGCACCCGCCGCTGGATCTCCGCGATCATCCGGTCCGCGACGTCGCCCATCCGGGGACGCAGCAGTCTCGCGACGCCCGCGGGCACCGCGTCCCAGAACTCGTCGTCGCCCTTCAGCGTCCGCTCAACGCCCCGCTCAGTGCCTGCTAACTGCCGCTCAGCGCCGCTCAGTGCCCGCTGTGGCCGCTCAGCCAGGCGCCGAACTCCTCCAGGTCGATCAGGCCGTCGCGGTCGGCGTCGACCTTGTCGATCGCGCTTTGCGCGCCTTCCGGCGTGAGCGGCCGGCCGAGCACCTCCATCAGGCGTACGAGCTCCTCGGCGGAGATTCGTCCATCCCCATCGGCGTCGATAAGTTGAAAAGTCGCCGCATATTCGCTCATGCCGTCCTCCTCCGGGATCGCGATCAGCACACTAGCTGAAAGCACGCGCTGCCCCCAGAGAACGCGGCCAAGCGGCGGGAGCCGTTTCTGTCGGTGGCGTCTGCCAGCATGGCGGTCATGACGAGAAGCCTTGAGGGGAAGGTCGCACTGGTCGCGGGGGCGACCAGAGGCGCGGGCCGGGGCATCGCGGTCGAGCTGGGCGCCGCGGGGGCGACTGTCTACGTGACCGGCCGCACCACCCGTGAGCGGCGCTCGGAGATGAACCGGCCGGAGACGATCGAGGAGACGGCCGAGCTGGTCACCGCCGCCGGCGGGCGGGGCATCGCGGTGCCGGTCGACCACCTGGACCGCGAGCAGGTGCGGGCCCTCGTCGAGCGGATCGACGCCGAGCAGGGCGGGCTCGACGTGCTGGTCAACGACATCTGGGGCGGCGAGCTGCTGTTCAGCTGGAAGGACCGGCTCTGGGAGCACTCGCTCGACGACGGCCTGCGCATCCTGCGGCTGGCGATCGACACGCACATCATCACCAGCCACTACGCGCTGCCGCTGCTGATCCGCAAGCCGGGCGGCCTGGTGGTCGAGGTCACCGACGGCACGGCGGAGTACAACGCCGCCAACTACCGCGTCTCGTTCTTCTACGACCTCGCGAAGACGTCCGTGAACCGCATGGCGTTCGGCCAGGCGAAGGAGCTGGCGCCGCACGGTGCGACCGCGGTCTCGCTCACGCCGGGCTGGCTGCGTTCGGAGCTCATGCTGGAGCACTACGGGGTGACGGAGGCCAACTGGCGCGACGCGCTGGCCCAGCAGCCGCACTTCGCGATCTCCGAGACCCCGGCCTTCGTGGGCCGCGCGGTGGCGGCCCTGGCCGCCGACCCGGAGGCGAGCCGCTGGAACGGGCAGTCGCTGTCCAGCGGCCAACTGGCGCAGGTGTACGGCTTCACCGACGTGGACGGCAGCCGCCCGGACTGCTGGCGATACATGGTCGAGGTCCAGGACCGCGGCCTCCCCGCCGACGTCACCGGTTACCGCTGACACGGCGCCCCGCCGCCGCCGGGCGGCCGGGGCGGACGGGGACGGCCCGCGCGGTCGCGGCGCCCTCGCCGATTGATCCGAGCACTTCGGCGGCTCAGGTCCCTCCACCCCGGCCGGGAGCGGCCCGCCCGGCCGAGGTCAGAGGGACGCCACGCAGCCCGGCACCAGTGTGGAGTTGGCGGCGTTCCATGAGGCGATGAAGCCGAAGGTCGTGCTCGCGCCGGCACCGAGGGAGCCGTTCCAGCTCTCGTTCTTCACAGTCACGCTCGCCCCGCTCTGCGTGGCCTTGCCGCCCCACGCCTGGGTGACCTGCTGCCCGTCGGCGAAGGTCCAGGTCACGGTCCAGCCGCTGACGGGAGCGGTGCCCGTGTTCTTGACCGTTACCTCGCCCTGGAAGCCGCCGCCCCACTGGTTGGTGATCTTGTAGCTCGCGGCGCAGCCGGAGGGGCTGGGCCGCGCCGAGGGCGACGCCGACGGGCTCACACCGGGACTCACACTGGGACTCACCTTGGGGCTGGGGCTGGGGCTGGGGCTGGGGGACCCGGGGCTCGGGGACGGCTGCGCGCCGCCGAGCAGCGCCGACAGGGCGGGATACCACTTGTCCGCCATCTTCTGGTCGCCGCTCGCGTTGGGGTGGACGCCGTCGTAGGTGTCCGCGCTCGTGCTGAAGCCGGTCCACTGGTCGACGACCACGATCGGCGAGGCCGCGGTGGTCTTCGAGGCGGCCCAGCCCGGAATCGCGCTGTTCAGGGCGACGGCCCGCTGGGCGCATTCGGGGCAGGTGCTCGGGTTCATCGGGATGATCTGGGCGACGAGGATCCTCATGTTCGGGTTGCTCGCCCGCATCTGGTCCACGAGCTTGCCGTACGCCGCGAGGATCGTGGCGGTGGGCCTGTTGCTCCACACGTCGTTGGTGCCGAAGTGCATCATCACGATGTCGGGACGGGTCGCCGAGAGCCAGCCCGGAAGCTGGTTCTGGTCGGCGACGTTCGTGACGAGGAAGCCGCCGTGGCCTTCGTTGTCGCCGTCGTACGGCACCCCGCATCCCTGGGCGGGCAGCGTCCCCACCATGTCGACGTCGGTGAAGCCGCCGCTCTGCAGCTTGTTCCACAGCAGGGCCCGCCAGCAGCCGGGCGATCCGGTGATCGAGTCGCCCAGGGGCATGATCCGCACCGTGGCCGCCTCGGCGGGCCGGGCGACGAGCAGCCCGAGCACCAGGAGCAGGGCCGCCGTCACCACACTTCTCTTCGACATCGCGTCTCTCCCTCGTCCTGTCCGGCGCGATGGTAGAGAGCGGCCCGCCGCCCGGCCCAGAGCCGGCGCGGGGCATAAGCCCTGACCAGCGGGGATGCATGTACGTTTCACTCGATGAATTTGCGATCTCGGTGAGGGTCGCTTCCGGCACACGGGTCCCGCCCGGCGCGGGAATCCCCGCCCCGCGCCGCCGGGGAACGGTGCCGTGTTCCCGTGCCCGGCGCGAGCGAATATGCTCGGGGTAACTTTCCGCACGTCACCGAGAGGATTCGGTCCCCATGTACAAGGAGTTCCTCGGCGAGGTCGTGGTGTGGCTGATCCCCATCGTCATCCTCGTGGGCATCGCGCTGCTGGTGACCAGCCACTCCTGACGACGCGTCATGAAGGGGCCGGGCCGTGAAGGCCCGGCCTCTTCTGTTTGCGCTGGTCACAATGCGGCACTCGGTTCGCTGGAGGCAACAAAAGCCACCCACGACTCAACTGGTGACTAATGCCTACAAAAGTATCACTAGGCCGGAATCTTGATCATTTCGACCGGATCATGTGATACTCCGCCAGTGATGTCCGGTGTGGCCGCTGGACGAGGCCCAGGCGAGGGGCGTCCGGCCACACGCGTATTGCGAGAGAGAGACGGCCGTGACCTCCGAGGCGATCAACATCCGTCGGCCCGTGAGGCCCCCCGCCCTGCCGTTGCGCCGCACTCTCCGTCCTCTGCTGCGCGACCCGGTGCATGCGCTCGGGAGCTTCGCCAGGCAGACGAACGGCCAGGTCGTCCGATTGAGCCTCGGGCCGTTCCGTCCCTACCTGGTGAGTCACCCGGACCACGTGCAGCACGTACTGCGCCGTGACTGGGACAACCATCCGCGCGAGGGCATGCTCTGGAAGCCGGTGGAGCGACTGGCCGGCAGGAGCATCATCAGCGACGGGCCGGACTGGGAGTCCGCCCGGCGGGTCATGCAGCCCCTCTTCACCGCCAGATACGTCGCGAGCCTGACCCAGGGCATGGCCGAGGCGATCGACGAGGGCATCACGGCGCTTGAGCCGTACGCGCGGGCGGGACGGTGGATCGACATCTGCGCGGAGATGGGCCGCCTCGTGAGCAAGACCGTCATACGCGTCCTGTTCGGCAGCAAGATCTCGGTCGCCGACGCGGAACGACTCGGCCCCGCGTACGGGATCGCGGCCACCTCCTTCGCCTCGCGGCTGCTGCTGCCGTTCGCGCCGGAATGGGTTCCCATGCCGGGCGACCGGGCCTTCAGACGAGCGGTCAAGACGATCGACGAGGTCCTGATGCCGCTGGTCAGGCAGTCTCTGCGGGAGCCGGGCGACGGGAACGACATCATCTCGGCGCTCGCCCGCGCCCGCCGGCACGAGGACGGCCCTGAGGCGGAACGGCGGATCAGGGACGACCTCGTCAGCATCTACGGCGCGTCGGTGGAGACGACGGCGGTGTCGCTGACCTGGCTGTGGCCGGTCCTCCACGACCATCCCGAGGTCGCCGCCCGGCTGTACGAGGAGGTGGAGACCGTGGTCGGGCGCGGGCCGGTGGACGCCGCGTGCCTGCCCCGGCTCACGTACATGAGGGCGGTGTTCGACGAACTGCTGCGGCTCTACCCGCCGGGCTGGATCCTGCCGCGCATGGCGGCGAAGCCGGGCCTGCTCGGCGACGTGCCGATCGAGGCCGGCGCCACGTTGCTGATCAGCCCCTTCGTCACCCATCGTCTCGAGGAGTTCTGGGACCGCCCCGAGGAGTTCGATCCGGAGCGGTTCGCCGAGGGCGCCCAGGAGCGCCGTCACCGGTACGCCTACTTCCCGTTCGGTGGCGGTCCCCACGTCTGCATCGGCCGGCATCTCTTCTACGCGGAGGCGCCGCTGATGGTGGCGGGCCTCCTGGCCCGCTTCCGCCCGCAGGTGCGTGCTCCCCGTCCGCTCACACCGTTCCCCGCCGCGTCGTTGCGCCCCAAGGAGCTCGTCGAGGTGCGCCTGGTCCCCGTCGGCGGGGGCGCCGCGGCATGACCTCGGCACGAAGCCGCGACGTCGCGCACCTGGCGGCAGCGGCCGCAAGTGGCAGGACCAGCGCTCTCGCGGCGCGCTGCCAGCGAGACCTGCAGGAGTGCGCGGCGGCCTTCCCCGAGCTGTTCGCCGCCAAGCCGTTCGACGCGACGCTGTTCGCCACGGTGTCCCTCGCCAACGCGTTCGGCTCCCCGTGGGCGACCGCGGAGCAGCTCAGGATCGCCAACCGCACGTCCTTGTGGATCTTCGCGGTCGACTGGCTGATCGACCATGAGGCCACCTCGCACGGAGAAATCGACGAGATCGTGCGGGGGTGCCTCGCGGTGGCGTACGGCCGCGAGCCGGTCCCGGGCACGCCGCTCACCCGGTTCCTGTCCGCCATCCGCGACGACCTCTCCGCGTCCCCGCTGTTCCCGGGCCTCCACGAGGCCTGGCGAGCCGAGCTCGAACGGATGCTCGGCGCGATGGCCCGCGAGTGGGAGTGGAAACAGGGCGGTGAGGCCGCGCTGCCGACGTTCGAGGAGTATCTCGGCAACGCCGACAACTTCGGCTCGACCCTGGTCAACGTCGGGCACTGGATCCACGCCGGAGATCCGCTCCTCGTCCCCCACCTGGACGGGCTGCTCCGGGCGAGCGGCATCGTCCAGCGCGTGCTGCGCCTGCTCAACGACGTCGCGACGTACGAGCGGGACGTCGGCTGGGGGGACCTGAACGCTCTTCTGCTGGGCGTGCCCCGGGACGAGGTGCTCGCGCGCGTCGCGGCCCTCACCGCCGAATGCCACGCCGTGCTCGGGCCGCTGCGGTCGGTCCGCCCGGACGAGTCGGCCTACCTCGAACGACAGATCGGCTACAGCACGGGTTTCTACGGGCTGGCGGACTACTGGGGCGAACTGTGAGCGTGAACGACCTTGCCCCGCAGGTGGCGGCCGACGTCCCCCGTGAGGCGCAGGACCTGGTGCTCGGGCTGATGTCGATGCCCTGGGGACAGGTGTCCCCGTCGGTCTACGAGACCGGGCGCCTGGTGACCCTGGCCCCCTGGCTCACCGGACACGGCGAGCGCGTGCGCTGGCTGCTCGACAGCCAGCGGAGCGACGGCGGCTGGGGAGCCCCGGACGGCTACGGGCTGGTGCCCGGCCTCAGCGCGACCGAGGCCCTCCTGTCCGTGCTGCGCCGGGGCGACGACCCCGGCGTGGGTGTGGAGACGCTGCGGCAGGCGGCGGCGCGCGGGCTGCGGCGCCTGTCGCGGTGTCTGAGCGACGCCCGGCTGTCGCTGCCCGACATGCCGGCGATCGAACTGATCATTCCGTCCCTGGTCACGCTCATCAACGAGCACCTTGCGGAGAACGGGATGAGCGATCCACTGACGCTGCCCGTGGGGATGAGCGCGGCGCCCCTGGAGGCGGTCCGCGCCTGGCTGGCGTCGGAGGCGGAGATCCCGCAGAAGCTCCTGCACGCGCTGGAGATCGCCGGTGACGCGGCCATCGGGGCGGCCGTGGTCCCCGTGACCGAGATCGGCACGGTCGGCGCCTCGCCGGCGGCGAGCGCGGCGTGGCTGGGAGACAGGGGTCCGAGCGAGCCCGCGCATCCGGTCCGCTGGCACCTGGAGGCCATCGTGCGCAGGCACGGCGGGCCGGTGCCGGTGGGCCTGCCGATCACCGTGTTCGAGCGCGGGTGGGTGCTGAGCTGGCTGGCCCGCGCCGGAATCCCGTTCGAGGTCCCTCCCGAGATGCTGGCGGACCTGCGGGCGGCCATCGGTCCCGTGGGCACTCCCGCGGGAGAGGGCCTGCCGCCCGACGCCGACACCACGTCCGTCGCGCTGTACGCTCTGGCGCTGCTCGGCATGCCGTACGAGCCGGACAGCCTGTGGGCCTTCGAGACGCCGACGCATTTCTGCACCTGGCAAGGGGAGGGGGGCTCCTCGGTCAGCGTGAACGCCCACGTGCTGGACGCCTTCGGCCAGTACGCGAGGGTACGGCCGGCGGAGGCGGCGCGGTACGCCCCGGCGATGGGCAAGCTGTCGGCCTGGCTGCGCGAACGACAGCGGGAGGACGGGAGCTGGGCCGACCGCTGGCATGCCTCGCCGTACTACGCGACCGTGTCGTGCTCCCTCGCGCTGCACGAGTTCGCCGGCCCCGGCGCGGCGCCGGCGGTGCGCGCCGCGGTGGACTGGGTGCTGGACACCCAGCGCGAGAACGGATCCTGGGGCAGGTGGTCCGGCACGGCGGAGGAGACGGCCTACGCCCTGCAGCTCCTGCTGTTCGCCGGGAGCGGGGAACGGGTGCGGGACGCGGCGGCGCGTGGGTACGACTACCTGCTGAGGTCCGGTGACGTCGCCGAAGGGCCGCCGCTGTGGCACGACAAGGATCTCTACCGGCCCCTGGCGGTCGTCCGTGCGGCCGTCCTCGCCGCGAGCCACCTCGCACAGTCCAGATCACTTGGTGTGAGGCCCGTCGGTCAAGTATGATCTCGGCACGGAAAATCCGTCGAATTCGGAAAAGCGGACATTTACGCCGCTTTATTCTCGACTTGAGGGCTTTTCGGGGCCTTTGCTAAGGTGTCCGAGTTATAGCGCGGGTGTGGGGTGAGCAGCGCTTGCGGCCCATGACGTCGTGCGAGTGTTAATCGTCGCGAGAACCTCGCGTATCGCCGATTTCGCAAGGTGGTCTCATGCGCTTCCGCAATTCCAGGGTGCGGACCAAGGTGGCGGCGCTGCTGGTGTCCCTTGTCGCGCTCTGGGCGTTCGCCGCGTGGGTGACGCTACGGGAGGGGCTCAACCTCGTCTGGGTCGCGGTGTACGACAAGGGGATCGCGCAGCCCAGCGAGACGCTCCTGGTGGAGCTGCAGCAGGAGCGGCGGCTCACAGCTGTGCTCCTGGCCCAGAACTCGTCCGCCGACCGCGCCGCCATGGCGGCCCAGCGCGCCCGCACCGACGCCGCGGCCGCCGATTTCCGTCGCCTCTCCAAGGGCGGTGACGTGCAGTTCGCCGCCGACGACGTGCTCCGGCGGCGCATCGACGAGATGATCCGTCAGCTGGACGGACTGCGTAAGAACCGCGGCCTCGTGGACGGCGGGCAGACGGACCGCGTCAAGGCGTTCGACAGCTACACCACCGTCATCGACTCCGTCTACCGCACGTACGACGCCCTCGCCACGCTGGACGACGACGCCGTCGCCGAGGACACGCGGGCGCTCATCGAGCTGAGCCAGGCGAGGGAGCTGCTGTCGGAGGAGGACGCCCTGCTCGCCGGCGCGCTGTCGGCGGGACGGCTGACGACTCAGGAACGCGCGCGCTTCTCCCAGATCGTCGGCGCGCAGCGCTTCCACCACAGCGAGGCCGTGCAGGCGCTGCCCGACGAAGACCGTGCCGTCTTCGGCCGCCTGGAGCGGAGCCAGACCTTCACCCGCCTGCGGGCGCTCGAAGAGACCGTCATGGAGAGCACGCGCCCGGGCGGCCTGCCGCCGATCGGCGCGGAGCAGTGGAGAACCGCGACCGAACCCGCCCTGGCGCAGCTCCAGAAGACGATCCTGGACGCCGGTGACCGCCTGGTCGAACGGACCACCCCGGTCGCCGTCGCGGTCGTCGCCCGCCTCCTGCTGGCCGGCGTGCTCGGGCTCATCGCGGTCATCGCGTCGATCATCTTGTCGGTCACCACGGCCCGGGCGCTGGTGCGCCAGCTGGAGAAGCTGCGCGAGGCCGCGCTCGAACTGGCCAACGAGCGGCTGCCCGGAGTGGTCTCCCGCCTCGCCCAGGGTGAGAAGGTCGACGTCAAGGCGGAGGCGCCGCCGCTCGACTTCGGGCCCGACGTCATCGGCCAGGTGGGCGCGGCGTTCAACACCGTGCAGGAGACCGCGATCCGCACCGCCGTCGAGGAGGCCCAGCTCCGGCAGAGCATCCGCGACATCCTGCTCAGCCTCGCCCGGCGGACGCAGTCGCTCGTGCACCGTCAGCTCACGCTGCTCGACGTGATGGAGCGGCGCGAGTCGGACCCGGCCGAGCTGAAGGACCTGTTCCGCATCGACCACCTCGCCACCCGCATGCGGCGCAACGCGGAGAACCTCATCGTCCTGTCCGGGGCGTCCCCCGCCCGCGCGTGGCGGCGCTCGGTGCCGATGGTCGACGTCGTACGCGGCGCGCTGGCGGAGGTCGAGGACTACACCCGCGTCACCGTCATGCCGATGGGGGAGACCGCGCTCATCGGCCGCGCGGTGGGCGACGTCATCCACCTGCTCGCCGAGCTGATCGAGAACGCGGTGTCGTTCTCCCCGCCGTACACGATGGTGCAGGTGGGCGGCCAGGCGGTGGCCAGCGGGTACGCGATCGAGATCGAGGACCGCGGCCTCGGGATGAGCGCCGAGGACCTGGAGGCGACCAACCAGCGGATCGCCGACCCGCCCGAGTTCAACCTGTCGAGCACCGCCAGGCTCGGACTGTACGTCGTCAGCCGTCTGGCCGAACGGCACGGCATCAAGGTGTCGCTCAAGGCGTCGCCTTACGGCGGCACGACCGCGGTCGTGCTGCTGCCGCGCGACCTCGTCATCGAGGGCGAGAACGTCGCGCCGGAGGAGGAGACCGGTCCCGGTCTCGGTCTCGGACGGCGGGAGCCCGCTGCTCGGAAGATCGCGCTGGTGGGCGTGCCCGACGCGGTTCCCGAACCAGTGCAGGAGGTGGTTCCCGTGCCCAGGGCTCCCGAGCCGCCCAGGCCCGTGCCGAGCGCCCCACCCTCCGGCGGTGCCGAGCCGGACAGGCTCGCGTCCACGGGCGGGTTCACCCCGTCGGGGCTGCCGTTCCGGGTGCCGCAGGCGAACCTCGCTCCCGCGCTCGCCGAGGAGCCGAGGCGCGAGGCCACGGCGGACGACGAGGACCGTTCGCCCGAGGACATCCGCAAGATCATGGGCTCGTTCCAGTCGGGAACGAGGCGCGGCAGATCCGAAGCCGCGAAGCTGCTCGGCGAAGAGGAGGACAACCTGTGACGCAGAAGACCGGGCCCTCCGCGGACCTCGCGTGGCTGCTCGACGACCTCGTCGCACGGATCCGCGAGGTGGAGCACGGCATCGTGCTGTCCACCGACGGCCTGCTGCTGGCGGGCTCGCAAGGTCTGGGCGTGGAGGACGCCGAACACCTGTCCGCCGTCGCCTCCGGCCTGCAGAGCCTCGCACGCGGTGTCGGCGAGCGCTTCCAGGGCGGGCCCGTCCGGCAGACCATCGTGGAGATGAAGTCGGCCTACCTGCTCGTGACCGTGGCGGGCAAGGGCGCCTGCCTGGCCGTGCTCTGCACGGGAGACGCCGACGTCGGCCTCGTGGCCTACGAGATGGCCATGCTCGTCGCGCGCGTCGGGCAGTACCTCACCTCGCCCGCCCGCACCACGACGGGGAGCGAGGTCCACCTGTGAACGCCGGAGGGTTCCCGGACGAGGAGCGCCTACTCGACGCGCCGACCATCCGGCCGTATGTGATCGCACGCGGCCGTACGGAGGCCCAGGACCGCTTCGACCTCATCTCGCTGGCGGTGACGATCCGGCCCACCACGGGGACGGAGGTCGGGCTGGACCCCGAGCACCAGGCGATCGTGCGGCTGTGCCGCAGGCCGCTGTCGGTCGCGGAGATCGCGGCCCATCTGGACCTGCCGGCCGGGATCGTCCGGGTCCTCCTCGGAGACCTGTTCGACCGGGGTTTCGTGGCCGTGCAGCAGCCCCAACCGGAGACGGACGTGCTCGACGAGCGAATGTACAAGGCGGTGCTCGATGGCCTTCGGGCGCTCTGATTCGCCGCAGGCTCCCCCGAAGATGCCCACGGCGATCAAGTTGCTGATCGCCGGGGGTTTCGGGGTGGGCAAGACGACGATGGTCGGCGCGGTGTCGGAGATCCGGCCGCTGCGCACGGAGGAGACGCTGACCGACCGCAGCGTCGGCGTGGACGACCTGTCCGGGGTCGAGGCGAAGACCACCACCACGGTGGCCATGGACTTCGGCCGGATCAGCATCGGGCAGGACTTCGTCCTCTATCTCTTCGGCACCCCCGGCCAGGAGCGCTTCTGGTTCGTCTGGGACGAGCTCGCCCGGGGGGCGCTCGGCGCGGTCGTGCTGGCGGACACCCGCAGGCTCGCCGACTGCTTCCCCTCCGTCGACTACTTCGAGCGCCGCGGCACGCCCTTCGTCGTCGCGGTCAACTGCTTCGAGGGCGCTCCGGTCTTCGACCTGGACGAGGTCAAGCTCGCCCTCAACCTCGGCCAGGACGTCCCGATCATGCTGTGCGACGCGCGCAAGCGGGAATCGGGCAAGGAAGTCCTGATCGAGCTCGTCAAGCACGCCTACGGAAAGCGTCCCACCGCCACCGCCCGCTGACGTTTTTCGTCGTATCCGCACCCGGCAGCGTCGGGTTCCTCTGCGTGCGTGGCTTATGTCTGCTGTGCGCGAGTTTACGTTTCGTGGCGAGCGGTGTTTTCGTACACGCCTCCGCGTGCCGGCCCTTCCCCTGCCGGGCGCCGCTACGGTTTCGGCTGTCCGTTAATACTGCCTGATTGCTACCTATTCATCCCTTTTGGGCATCGTAGGCCGATCGCTTCGTCCTTCGCCGTCGACCATGCGTAACAGGTGGACAACAGCCGTTGATATGAGCCTTACCCCACTGTAACGTACGCCACATCGCGAAACTATCGGACGAAAGCCGAAAGTTTCGGTCGGAATCCAGAAGGGAAACCACCGTGAAGTTGAGTCGGCGAGGTGTGGCGCTCTTAGCGGCGTCGGCACTGGTCCTCGGGGGATGTGGTAGTACCGGGAACGACGCCGGCGAGAGCAAGAGCTCAGCCGGCGGCAAGGTGACCGTCGAGTTCTGGAACATCTGGACCACGGACCCCCTGAAGAGCTACGGCGCTCAGGCGATCAAGGACTTCCAGGCCAAGCACCCGAACATCACCATCAAGAGCGTTCCCTACGAGAACGAGGCGTTCAAGGCGAAGCTGACGACGCTCACGCAGTCCGGCAAGGCGCCGGACATCTTCCAGACCTGGGGCGGCGGCGTGCTCGGCCAGCAGGTCGACGCGGGCCTGGTCAAGGACCTGAGCGCCGACACCGGTGACTGGATCGGCACCTTCACCGACGCCGCGCTGTCGGCCTACCAGGTCGAGGGCAAGACGTACGCCATCCCCGACGACATCGGCATGGTGGGCTTCTGGTACAACAAGGCGCTGTTCAAGAAGGCCGGGATCGCCGAGCCCCCGGCGACCTGGTCGGAGTTCGTCGACGACGTCAAGAAGCTGAAGGCGGCGGGAGTCACCCCGATCGCCCTCGCCGGCAAGGACAAGTGGCCCGGCCACTACTACTGGGCGTACCTCTCCATGCGCATCGGCGGCCTCGACGCCCTCAAGCAGGCGGGCGAGAGCAAGGACTTCACCGGTCCGGCCTTCGTGCAGGCGGGGCAGAAGCTGAAGGAGCTGGCCGATCTCCAGCCGTTCCAGAAGGGCTACCTCGGCGCGACGTACGGCGACCCGGGCGGCCAGGCCGCGACCATGGGTGACGGCAAGGCCGCGATGGAGCTGATGGGCCAGTGGGCGCCCGCGGTCCAGAACGACGCCGGCAAGGGCCTGGGCGACGACCTCGGCTTCTTCCCCTTCCCGGCCGTGGACGGCGGCAAGGGCGCGGTCACCGACGCCTTCGGCGGCGGCGGCGGCTTCGCGATCGGCTCCGAGGCTCCGCCGGAGGCGATCGAGTTCCTGAAGTTCCTCACCGAGAGCACCGAGCACCGCAAGGCCGTCGGGACCGGCGGCGTGCTCCCGGTGCTGAAGGGCGAGGAGGACGCGGTCACTGACCCGAACCTGAGCGTGGTGGCGAAGAACCTCGCCGGAGCCACCGGGTTCCAGCTCTACCTCGACCAGGCGTACCCGCCGGCCGTCGGCCAGGAGGTCAACGACTCCGTGGCCCAGCTGATCGCCGGGACCAAGACGCCCGAGCAGGTGGCGCAGGCCATCACGGAAACCGCGAAGTCGGAGTAACTGTCGCGTGAAGACGACGAGACCCCGGAGCCTCAGGCTCCGGGGGTTCACCACGATCCTCCTGTTCCTGCTCCCCGCCCTCGTGCTCTTCTTCGGGCTCGTCGTGGCGCCGATCCTGCTCGCCTTCTACGCGAGCGTGTTCAAGTGGAACGGCATGCGCGGGCTGCCGACGGACTTCATCGGCCTGGCCAACTTCACCCGCGTGCTGGCGGACGAGGTCTTCCTGGGTGACCTGTGGCGCGGTCTGCTGCTGATCATCCTGTCGGTGGCGATCCAGCTGCCCCTCTCGCTGGGCATCGCCATGCTGCTGAACCAGAAGATCCGCGGCCGGGCGTTCTTCCGCCTGCTGTTCTTCGCCCCGTACGTCCTGTCCGAGGCGATCACCGCGGTCCTGTTCATGATGATCCTGTCGCCCACCGACGGCCTGGCCAACTACATCCTCGGCTGGTTCGGTGTCGACCCGCTCGACTGGTTCGCCGACCCCTCGACGGTCATGATGTCGGTGTTCATCGTCATGACCTGGAAGTACTTCGGCTTCCACATGATCCTGTACATCGCCGGGCGCCAGGGCATCCCGCGGGAGCTCACCGAGGCCGCCCAGATCGACGGCGCGACGGGCTGGAAGACCTTCCGCTACGTCACGCTGCCGCTGCTCGGCCCGACGATCCGCATCAGTGTGTTCCTGTCGGTCATCGGTGCGATCCAGCTGTTCGACCTGGTCTGGATCATCACCGGCGGAGGCCCGTCGCACTCCTCCGAGACGATGGCCGTCACGATGTTCCAGTTCGGCTTCAAACGCTTCCAGGTCGGCTACGCGAGTGCGATCAGCGTGGTGATGTTCTTCATCAGCCTCGTGTTCGCGCTCTTCTACCAGAGATACGTCATGCGCCGCGACCTCGAAGGAGCGAGCACCGTGCTGAGGGACCAGCGATGAGCGCGAAACGTCACAAGCAGTCTCCGACGTCGGGCGGTCCGCTGCGCAGCCTGTCCCTGCACGCGATCGTCGTGATCACGGCGTTGTTCGTCGGCATCCCGCTGCTGTACGGCGTGCTCGGCGGCTTCAAGACCACCCGGCAGCTGTCGAGCAACCCGCTGGGCCTGCCCGACCCCTGGGTGCCGGAGAACTACACGAGCGTGCTCGCTTCCGCGTCGTTCTGGCAAATGCTCTGGAACAGCACGTACATCGCGGTGCTGACCACGCTCGTGGTCGTCGCGGTGTCCGCGATGGCGGCCTTCGTGTTCGCGCGGTTCGCCTTCCGGGGGCGCGAAGCGCTGTTCACGATGTTCGCCGCCGGGCTCATGTTCCCGTTCGCGGTGGCGATCCTGCCGCTGTTCGTGCTGCTGCGGATGTTCGGGCTGCTCGACAACCCGCTCGGCGTGATCCTCCCGCAGGCGGCCTTCGGCATGCCGATGACGATCATCATCCTGCGCGGCTTCTTCCGGGCCATCCCGGGGGAGATCGAGGAGGCGGCGATCCTCGACGGGTGCTCGTCGTTCGGCTTCTTCTGGCGGATCCTGCTGCCGATGGCCCGGCCCGCGATCGCCACGGTCTCCGTGCTGGCGGTCGTCAACAGCTGGAACCAGTTCATGCTGCCGCTCGTGGTGTTCAGCGACGACAGTCTTTTCACCATCCCGCTGGGCGTCCAGCAGTTCCAGGGGCAGTACGCGACGGACATCGCGCGGGTCATGGCCTACATCGTGGTCGCGATGCTGCCGGCCCTCGGCTTCTACGCCGTGGCCGAGCGCCAGCTCGTCAGCGGCCTGACCGCGGGGGCCGTCAAGGGCTGATCCCCACGCGTTCTTCCCCGTTCCGCCCGGGGCACGTCCCGCGCGGACGCCCCGGCGGCGATCGGGAGGACGAACGCGCCCTAAGGTGAACGGAACGAGGGGAGAACGCGCAGAGGGGAGCACCGATGGCGGATCCGATCGTCCGTGCCGCGGCCGACGCCGACATGCCCGGTCTTCGCGCCGTCGCCGACCACTACGGCCTCCTGGGCACGTGGCCGGAGCGGCCGGACTTCGTGGACGCCGAACGCGAGTTCGGCGCGGTGCTCGTCGGCGAGGTGGACGGCACGATCGCGGGTTTCGGCGGCGCGTTGCGCCGGGGGACGGTCACGCACCTCGGCGACCTGTTCGTCCTCCCGGACCACCAGTCGTCGGGACTGGGCCGCGCGATCCTGTCCCGCCTGCTGCCGCGCGACACGCCCAGGGTCACCTTCGCGTCCGACGACAAGAGGGCCTTCGCCCTGTATGTCAGGAACGGGATGCGCCCGCGCTGTCCGCTGCTGTACCTCACGCGGGGGCCGCTCGGTGGCCGGCCCGCCTCGCGAGGAAGCGGACCGGCGGCGCCGGGGGAGAACGGGCCGGGGGAGAACGGGCCCGGGGAGGCGGAGGTCCGTGCGGCGGCGGCCATGGACGCCCACGTCTCCGGAGGGGACCGGTCCGCGACGCTGACCTGGTACGCCGGGCTGCCCGGCGTGACCCTGCATGTCAGCGGGCCGGGCTACGCGTTCGCCAGGGTGACCGGAGACACGGTCGTCATCGGGCCCGCCGGGGGCGCGACCCCCCAGGACTGCGCCGACATCGTGCTGGAGGCGGCGAACGCTCGTCCCGGGGCCGCGCGGGTGCATCTGGCGGTGCCCGGCACGCATCCGCTGCTGCCTCTGCTGTTGGAGGCGGGCTGGCGCATCGGCGACATGGACACGCTGATGACCAGCGAGGACTTCATGCGGCTCGACTGCTACATCCCGCATCCCGACCTCGGTTAGACCGGCGGCCCCCGTCCCCGGCCAGGGGGACACCGGGGACGAGGACGGCGGCCGGGGGGATGCGGCGGGACGGAGCCCGCCGGTCCGGGTCACAGCCTCCGCAGGTAGTGGGCGGAGGCCCATCCGGGAATGCCGGCGGTGCTGTCGACGGCCACCCAGCCGCGGGTGGCGTCGCAGGCTCCGGCGATGTTCCCGCCGGCCGGTCGCAGCCTGCCCACGGGAGCGTGGTGGACGCCGGCGCCCTCCCGGACGTTGAGGAAGCTGCCCTTGCGCACGTGCCGGAGGCGGTAGACGCACGAAAGCGAGGGCCGCCCGCCGAGGTCGAGCCTGTGGAGGTAGCGGGCGGCGGCGAAGCCCGACGCCCCGCCGGCGGTCTTCACCGCGATCCAGCCGCCGGTGGCGGTGCAGGAACCCGAGAAGCCTCCGTCGGCCGGTCGAAGTTTGGCGACGGGGGCGTGGCGTATGCCGGCGCCCTCGCGGACGTTGAGGAATCCTCCCCGGTGCACGCCCCGGAGCCGGTAGGTGCACACGACACCGGGCCCCCGTCCGCTTTCGCGCACGATCTGCCCGAACGGTCCCGACGTGGAGGGTTCACCGGGACCGGGCGGCCGGACCGCCGGGAGGCCCGGAACGGGACGTCCCGGAACATCCGATGCCGGGCGGGTCGCGATCCCCGGCGCGTGGCGGCCTCCGGCGCCCGAGACGGCCCGGGCCGCGGCGGCCGTAACGGCCTGGTCCGCCACGGCGGCCGAACCTGCCCGGTCCGCGACGGCGGCCGTGCCTGCCCGGTCCGCCCCGGCGGAGCTGGCCGGACCCGCGACCGCCGGTGCGGGGTGGCCTGCGACGATCCACCCCGTGGCGGCCCACGCCGCCAGCGCGGGAACGATGCTTCCGGCGACTTTCACGATCTCTCCCTTCGGTCGGCATCGCCCACGCCCGGCCGGGGGGACCCGGGCCAGTGATGCTCACCCGAAGTTCTGATCTGATTACCCTGCGTTTACACCTCGGTCGAATTCGCGCCCGGAATTTTTACCCGACACACCAGGGAAAAGGGGGGTGATTCACGGTCCTCGACCTCGCGCACGCGCTTCCGGCCGCCGGCCTCATCCGCCGTGCGCGCCGTGGAAGGGCGTGGTCACCCCCTCGTAGGCCAGGTGCAGCATCATCCCCAGGTCGGCGTGGCTGAGGTTGTGGCAGTGGTTCATCCACAGCCCGGGATTGGTGGCGCGGAAGGCCACCTCCCACACCTCGCCCGGCCGTACGTCGAAGGTGTCGAGCCACAGCGGGCTGCCGGTGGGGGAGCGGCCGTCACGCGAGAGCACGAGCACCCGATGGCCGTGGAGGTGCCAGGGATGGGTGTCCCGGCCGCGGTTGACCACGGTGAGCCGGACCAGGTCCCCCTCCCTGACCACCTCCGTGGGGATGTCGGGGAAGGCGAGGCCGTTCACCGTGTGCGCGTAGGCCGGCTTTCCCCCGGCGAGCGCGAGTCCCCGGTCGAGGACGAGCGTGAAGTCACGGTCGAAGCGGCTCCGTCGCGTGTACGGCGTGGGAGCGGGAGCGCCGTACCGGGTGAGGTCGAGCTCCGGCCAGTCCTCCGTGCGGCTCCCGTCCACGGCTCCGTCGCCCGTGCCCGTGCCCGTGCCCGCGCCCTCGCCGGTGCCCGTGCCGGGCGGTCCGGGAGTGAGCCGCACGGCGTCGGAGCGGTCGTCGGTGCGCAGGACGACGGGGCCGGCGGGCATCGTGAACGCGAGGTCGTAGCGGCCGCCGGCGGCGAGCCGCAGGCCGGCCCGGTCGAGCGTGCCCGGCCCGGTGAGATTCGTCCCGTCCACGGCCACCAGCCGGTAGGGCGTGCCCGCCAGGGTGAACCGGTGCGGCGTGTTGTCGGTGTTGATCAGGCGCAGCCGTACGGGAGTGCCGGGCGCGGCCTGCCGGACCAGGGGCTGGTCGTGGTCGCCCGTCACCGTCGTGCCGGCGAAGGTGTGCACGGGCAGCGTGAGGTCCACCCCGGTGGCGGCGGCCCCCTTCGGCGTGACGACGAGCGTGCCGTAGAGCCCCATCCGTACGCCGAGGTCGGACACCTCGTGCGTGTGGTACCAGTACGTCCCCGCCTGGGCCGCGACGAAGCGGTAGACGAACTCCCCGCCGGGCGGCACGGCCTCCTGGGTGAGGCCGGGCACGCCGTCCTCGCCCGAAGGCACGTCGTAGCCGTGCCAGTGCAGGGTCACCCCCGACGTGATGTCCGCGTTGCGCAGCCGCACCTCGACGAGGTCGCCCTGGACGGCGGTGATCGGCGGCCCGGGGATCCGGCCGTCGAAGGTCCACGCGGCCACCTTCCGGCCCGACGACAGTGTGACGGTCGCCGTACGCGCCGTCAGCGTGAACCGGCGCACGGCGCTGCCCGGCGGTGGCACGGCCGGGCCGCGCAGGGCCGTCACCGGGCGAACCGGCCCTCCCGCGACGGAGGCCGGCGCCCCCGAGGCGGAGTGGTCCCCGGAGGCGGAGTGGTCCCCGGATGCCGAGTGGTCCCCGTGAGCGGAGTCCGGCTCGGCGGCGGAGCCGGCGGCCCCCGCCGCACCGGCTCCCTCCGCACCGGCTCCCGCCGAAGACGTCCCCTCCGTGGGGGTTCGCGCCGCGGCGGTCCCCTCCGTGGCCGGGACGAACATGAGTGCCGTCCCGAGCGCGGCGGCCACGGCGGTCGCCGCCGTCGCCGTCCGCAGGCCGGGGACGATCCCGCCGGACGCCCTCCAGGTCACCAGGACGGCCCCGGCGACGACGGCCAGGAGGAGGAGAGCGGTGCCGGGGTCCGCCGGATATCCGATCAGGAAGGTCTGCACGAGCCCGGCCGCCGCCGCGTATCCGGCGCCGAGCAGCGGGACCACCACCGCCGGCGTCCGCACGGCGTGCGGGTCCGCGCCCGGTCGCCGGGCGGCGCGCAGGACGCGCGGCCCGGCGAGCGCGGTGGCGACGGCCGCCGTCGCGAAGAGAAGCGGTAGGGCGAGGGTGACCTTCTCCTGCACGAACCACCAGCCGGCGCCGGCCAGCGCGAGGACCGACCAGACCCGGGCCAGGGACGCGACCAGGGCCACGGCGAACAGGGCCGCGGTCGTCCTCGTACGGCGGGCCGCGGCGGCCACGCCCGCGCCCACCCACGCCGCCGCGGTCAGGACCGAGACGAGCAGGTCGAGCGCCATGAGCCGGTCGGTCGTCATGAGGCGGGAACCGGACGGCCCTCCGCGGTGTCCTGCGACCGTGGCCCCGGCTTGGGCCAGGCGAACTGCCGCGCCCGGCGGAACACGAGCTCGCAGGCGCCGATGACCGCCATGCCGTTGACGGCGTGCAGGCCGAGGATCGCCAGGGAAAGGGGCGTGGTGTTGCCGGTGCTGTCGTCGAACAGCCCGCCGACCTCCACGATCAGCACCTGCACGACGACCAGGCCGAGGGGCAGGACGGTCAGCCCGATCTGGCGGCCCGGCGCCTTGGCGGCCGCCGCGGCGGCGGCCGCCATCAGCGACAGCACGGGGATGACCATCATGCCGTTCATGCTGTGCAGGACGAACGAGGAGTCGTCCCGCGGCTTGTCGAACGCGCCGACGGCCGCGAGGTACATCTGCACGGCGGCCGCGGCGAGCAGCAGTCCCGCTATGGCGGCGTAGACCTTGCGCACGCTCTTTGCTCCCTTCGGTCAGCGGATTGCGGGGGATCACGGGGATCACGGGGATCGTGTCCCACGTGGGCCGGCGGCGCGTCCCTCGTCGAGAGACGCGCCGGCTACCGCTGGGGGAGTACGCGGGCCCGCGTGCCGTCCGTCCCCTGGCGGTGTCTCGATGGTGGCCGCCGGGGCCCGTCCGCGTCGTCGCACGCCCGGAGGCTGTCGGGCCTACCGCCGTGGGATCAGCGCCGTACGCCGCTACCGCGAGGGGAGTACGGTCACTGTGGCCAGTTCGCGATGATGGCCGGGGTGATGGCGTCGGCGTAGCACTTCAGGGTCGTACGGCGCGCCCGGTCGAGCACGCAGACCTTGACGTCCACACGCTTGATCCGGCCGTCGGACGACAGCCGGAAGGACGCGCGGGACGCGCAGGTCGTCTTCGGCAGGGCCCACCCGGTGCCGCCGCCGGCGTAGTGGAAGCGGGCCCGGACGTAGGCGCAGTGCCCGCTGTGCGTGTCGCGGTCGTACAGCGTGCCCGAGACGACGAACGTCTCCGCCGTGAAACGGGTGGTCCACACGTCGGCCTTGGCATAGCCGTGGTGGCCGGACCCGGACCGCACCGGACCCCAGTGGATCGGCGGCGCCGCCGCGGTCCGGTTCGCGGTGCTCTGAGCAGCGGTGATCTGAGCCGTGCTGATCTGAGCCGTGCTGGTGGGGCTCGTGGCGGCGTGGGCGGAAGCGGTCGGCAGGCCCATGGCGAAGGCGGCGGCCAGCAGGCCGCCGATGACGAGGTTCTTGCTCATGTCCGCCGACCCTAGGGTCCCCGACTTGGAGGATCCTTGTCGTCCGCTGGTCTGCCCGGACGATCAGCTTCCGAGCAGATGCCCGGCCTGTTCGACCACGTCGTCGACCGGGACCTCGGCCACCCACGACTCGTCGTGCGGGCACCGCCCCGCGCGGGGATCGTGCCCGCTGACGCCGCAGACCGGGCACCGCGCGGTCCAGGAGATCAGCGGCCGGTGGAGGGCACGGGTGAGGGGCCCCGCGTTGATGAGATTGCCGGACCAGTAGATGCCGACGGTGGCCGTCCCGACCGCCGCGGCGAGGTGGCGGGGGCCGGTGTCGTTGGAGACGACCAGGTCGCACCGCTCGTACAGCGCGGCGAGGCCGCCGACGCTCAGCGTGCCGACCGCCGTGAGGGCGGGCCGCCGCATCGCCGCCGCGACCTCCTCGACGACCCCCCGTTCCTGCTCGACACCGGTGATCACGACCGGGCGGCCGAGCCGGTCGGCCGCCTCCGCGAAGGCACGCGCAGGCCAGCGCCGCCGGGGGTCGCTCGCCCCCGGATGCAGCGCGACCAGGCCGGGGGGCGGCTCGCCGTACACGCGGGCGAGTTCGGCGCGGTCGGCGCCGGTCACGGCGATCCTGGGCTCGTAGATCTCGGCCGTCCCGCCGACCAGCGCGGCGACCTCCAGATAGCGCAACGTCTCGTGCTGGTAGTAGACGTACGGCACGCACAGGTCGAGCCGTACGGCGTCCGGTGCGCACAGGCCGGCCGTCACGCGGGCGCCGATCGCCCTGACGAAGGGATTGGAGTTGCGCCCGCCGCCGTGGATCTGCACGGCGAGGTCGAACCGGTGCTCGCGCAGCTCCTCGAACAGGCTCTCCGGCGCCTCGTGCCCGCTCTCCGCCGACGAGACCCCGGAGATCGGCGGCAGGGCGACGACGTCGTCGACCGGGCCCGGCCTGCCGTCCAGGAACCCGGCGTGCCAGGAGATGCCGAGGAGGGTCAGCCGGGCCTGCGGGTAGGCCCGGCGGAGCGCCTCCAGGGCGGGCATGGCGAGGACCAGGTCGCCCAGGGCGTTGGCCCGCAGCACCGCGATGCGGCGCACCCCCTCGATCAGGGCGCCCATGCCGGCTCGAACACGTAGTCGTAGCACTCGGCGCTGCGGTCGGTGACCGTCGTGGGCAGCTCCAGGTGGTAGGCCCGGCTCGGCAGCAGGCCCGCGCCGCCGTACCTCTCCATGACGCGCAGCTGCGCCGCGACGTCCTCACCCGCGTGCCGGGGCGGCACCGACCGCCAGAAGTCGAAGCCGCCGCACTCCAGCAGCCGTTCCCGGTCGTACAGCACGCAGCCGCCGATCCAGGCCACCTTGTACGGCCGCCACTCCCCGGGACCCGGGGTGCCCAGGTGTTCGCGCGCGAGGTGCAGCGGGTTCGAGGCGTTGTGCAGAGTGTGGCGCCGCCAGGCCGGCGACTCCCGGCGCACCCGTTCGGGCCGCACGCCGTCCGTCCACTCCTCGTACGGCGCCAGCTCGGCGGGGCGTACGTCGTCGCGGTAGGACAGGCCGTGCAGGGCGTAGCCGACGAAACCGCAGCGCAGGTCGCTCATCGCGGTCAGCAGGACCTCGATCGCCTCCGGCTCCAGCCAGACGTCGTCGTCGATGTAGAGCGCCAGCCGCCGCTCGGCCCGGTCGAGCAGGAACGCGCGTTGTTCCGCCATGCCGCGTGGGGGCGCGTGATGGTGGACGGCCACCGGCCTGTCGCGGTGGTGGAGGATCCGCAGCTGCGCCGCCACCAGCGGGTCGTCGGCGACCGGCGCGTCCGATTGATCGGAGACCACGACGCGGAACCCGGCCACGGTCTGCGCCGCGAGGCCCGCCAACGTCACGCCCAGCGCGCCCGGGCGGTCCTTCGTGGGCACGAGTACATCCAGGTCGGACGGGGCGAACATGCGCGCGTGATACCCCTGAGGCGATACGGCAAACAGAGCCCTCAGCCGCCCACGCCGGCCGTGCCCGTCAGCGTGCCGGGCAGGCCGAGCCCGTCCGTGTCCGGCCGTCCGACGACGGCGGGAGGGGCGACGGTCAGGATCGGCGGTTGGACAGACGTCCGGGGCTGGGGAACCTGATGTACCGGCGGCCGGCGCAACCGGCCTCGCGCCGCTCCGCCGCCGTTTCCTCGGTGGCCCGCCACCGCCCGTTCGTGTGCGCGGGGCCGTGCGCGTCGGCACAGTGAGGTTCGGCGGCTTCGGGAGACGGCTCGCCGATCGCGAGGAGCTCCGGCGGGGCGTGGTCGACCTGCAGGGTGGTGTGGGCGATGCCGTACTCGTCGTGGACCATCCGCTGCGCCGCCTGCCGTACGGAGTGGCAGTCGGCGCCCGGGGCGACCAGGATGTGCGCGGACATGGCCGGATAGCCGCTGGTGACCTCCCAGATGTGCAGGTCGTGCACCTCGACGACATGTTCCAGGGCGGCGGCCTTGCGGCCGATCTCGGCGGGGTTCATCCCGGCGGGAGCCGCCTCCATGAAGACCCGGCCGGAGTCGCGCACCAGGCCCCAGCCGGCCTTGAGCATCAGGGCGGCCACGACCAGCGCGGCCAGGGCGTCGGCCCGGCCCCAGCCTGTCGCCCAGATCACCGCGCCGGCGGCGGTGGTGGCGATGAAGGCGAACAGGTCGTTGAGGATGTGCTGGAAGGCGCCCTCGACGTTCAGGCTGGCGCGGTTGGCCCTGCTCAGCAGCCAGGTCGCGGCCACGTTCACCGCGATCCCGGCGACGCCGGTGGCGACCACGTAGGCGCCGTGGACCTCGGGGGGCTCGATCAGCCTGCGTACGCCCTCGTAGACGAAGTAGACGCTGAGCAGCAGCAGCGTGATCCCGTTGATCTGGGCGCTGATGATCTCGGCGCGTTTGAGGCCGTAGGTGAAGCCGCCCTGCGGCGGGCGGGCGGCGATCCGCATGGCCACGATCGCGAAGGCGATGGCGATGGCGTCGGTGAGCATGTGCCCGGCATCGCTGATCAGGGCAAGGGAGTGGGCGATGACGCCGATGACGACCTCGACCGCCATGAAGCCGACGATGAGCGCCAGTGCGCCGGTCAGCAGACGCCGGTCGGCCTCGGCGCTGACCGCGTGCCCATGCCCATGACCGTGCCCGTGCCCGTGCCCACGACCGTGCCCATGACCGTGCTCGCGCGCGTGCTCACGGCCCGCGTCCTTCCCGGTCTCAGCCATCGTCCCGGTCCTTCTCCTCATGTCCGATGTGCGTGATCGCCAGGTCGAACAGCAGTCGCACGTGCGAGTCCGCGAGGCGGTAGTAGGCCATCCTTCCCGCACGCCGCACCTTCACCACGTTGTGGACACGCAGCAGGCGCAGGGCGTGGGACGCGGCGGACATGCTGTGGCCGGTCGCGGCGGCGAGGTCGCACACGCACATCTCGCCGCCTTCCAGCAACGCCGCGATCAGCCGCAACCGCCCGGGATCGGCCAGCAGCCCGAAGATCTGCGCCAGGTCCTCCACCGTCTGCGCGGCCGGCAAAGCCCTCCTGACGGTCTCCACCCGGCCGGCGTCCACTACCGGCAGCGCACAGGAGTCGGCCGTCACGAGGTCCACAACACTTGAACGATCGTTCACGTGTGAGAGTGTAGGCGACGGCCGGCGCATGTCAACGCCTCCCACTCGGTGGCCCGTACGGCCGTCGTCCGCTGGATGACAAGATCGGCGCATGAGCACCACCGATCCAGTACTGCGGGCCCTGGTCTTCGCCGTGTCCATGGCGAAGGAGCGAATGGGCGTCGCCCTCGCCGTGAACGGCACGATCATCACCGGCCATCTCGTCTCCCCGGAGGAGTACGCCACCGCGGTGGTCGAGCAGATCCGCCGGTCACACGCCGGGGAGGTACCCGCGGGCAGCGGCCCCGAAGGCTTCTTCATGCGCATCGCCGAGAGCGCGAAGGAGCATCGCGAGCGCCACCGTGCCGCCGCGCTCGCCGGCGACTTCGACTCCGGCTCCGAGCAGGACCTCCCGGACTACCTCCACCTCGTCGGCGCCTTCGCCGGTGACCGCTCTGCGGACGGCCCCGGAGCGACCTGGAGGATCCGCCTCGAAGACGTCAGCGGCTGGTCGCTCGCTCAGGTCGGCGCCCCGGACGAGCGAACGGCGTGAGGTCTCCGTCCGGCCCCCGCTCCCTGAGGGGCGCGGGGGCCGGGCGGACTCTCCACGCTGGAACGATCCCGTGGCAGGTGCCCTGACAAGGACAGTCATTGGGCCTTCACTGTTAGGAAACTTTCTTTTATATTGGCGCCACCCCCCAGCAGTGAGGAGCACACATGCGAAGAACGCTGACCTTCCTCGCGACGGCGACGGTCGCCATCGGCGCCACGGTGTTCGTCGCCTCACCGGCTCAGGCACACGGCTACATCTCGTCGCCCCCGAGCCGGCAGGCGATGTGCGCCCAGGGCCGCGTCCCCAACTGCGGCGAGATCGTCTACGAGCCCCAGAGCGTGGAAGGGCCGAAGGGGCTGCGCAGCTGCAGCGGCGGCAACGCCCGCTTCGCCCAGCTCGACGACGAGAGCAGGCCGTGGCCGGCCACCAGCGTCGGCAACACGGTCACCTTCACCTGGTCGCTGACCGCCCGCCACGCCACCAGCACCTGGGAGTACTACATCGGAGGCACGCGGGTCGCCGTGTTCAACGACCAGGGACGCCAGCCTCCCGCCACCGTCAGCCACTCCGTGAACCTGAGCGGGCGGACGGGCCGGCAGAAGGTCCTCGCGATCTGGAACGTGGCCGACACCCCCAACGCGTTCTACGCCTGCGTCGACTTGCAGGTCGGCGGGGGCGGGACGCCCAGCCCCACGCCCACTCCCTCCCCGACGCCGACGCGTACCCCGAGCCCGTCTCCCACGCCGACGCGTACCCCCACGCCCACGCCGACCGTTCCCGGGGGCACCTGGACCGCCGGCACGGCGTACAAGGTGGGCGACCGGGTCACCTACGGCGGGGTGACGTACCAGTGCAGGCAGGCCCACACGGCGCTCGTGGGCTGGGAGCCGCCGAACGTCCCCGCGCTGTGGCAGAGGATCTGAGATGAGCGGGCGGACCCGTGGTGTGCGCGGCCGCGGGTCCGCTCCCCGTCCCCGCCCGGGACGTTTCTACCCGGACGGCTTGGATTGGGCGGCCCGGCGTGGGCGGCGCGGGTCAGGCGACGTGCAGGTGCACCTCGGCGCCCTGCATGAAGGCCCGCGAGTACGGGCATTCGCCGTGCGCCTGCTCCACCAGCCTGCGGGCCGCCTCGGGCTCCACCCCGGGCAGGCGTACGGTCAGGTCCGTGGTGATCGTGTAGTCGTCGGCGGTGCCCCGCTTGCGCAGGGTGACGGCGGTGTCCACGGTGGCGTCGGCGGTCCGGACGCCCTGCCGGCCGGCCACCAGGGTGAGCGAGTTGTGGAAGCAGGAGGCATAGGCCGCGGCGAGCAGTTGCTCGGGGTTGGTCGCCCCGCCCGGCCCGCCGAGCTCCCCGGGCGCCTTGATGCGGACGTCGAGCATGCCGTCGTCCGACGCCACCTTGCCGAGGGCGGACGAGGCCCGGGCCGTGTACAGGTCGTCGTAGGATTCGCCGCCCTCGCGGGCCGCCTGCCGTCCGGGCCGTTCCGTGGAGTGGTCCCCGGGTAACTCCCCGGTCAGCTCCGCCTCGACTCCCGGCCCCGAGTAGTCGGGTCCGGGCGCCCGGTCGCTCGGCATATGGGTGAATCGCCGTATTTCCTCGCTCATAGCGCATCCCTCGTCCGCTCGCCTCGCGTCCCGGTCGGGATCGGCGGTCACGTACCCCCTGAGCGGCCCGATACCGGACTCCGGAGGCAAAAGTTCCCATCAGTGTCCCTGTGCTACGGTCCCGGCAGGCATTCCCCAGCAAACGGTGAAATCTCTGTCATGGCGGCGAGGGGTGGGTTCGGTATGAGTGGGGCTGTCCGATGGGGTGTCCTCGGTACGGCGGGCATCGCCGCGCGGGCGTTCCTGCCCGCGTTGCGTGAGGCCGGCGGGGGTACCGCCGCCGTGGTGGCGGGCCGCGACCTGTCCCGCGCCGAGGAGTTCGCCGCGCGGAACGGCGTCGACCGGGCCGTACGCGGCTACGAGGCCGTCATCGAGGACCCGAGCATCGACGCGGTCTACGTCCCGCTGCCGAACGCCCTGCACGCGCGGTGGACGATCGCCGCCCTGGAGGCGGGCAAGGCGGTCCTGTGCGAGAAGCCGCTGTGCCTCACCGCCGCGGAGGCCGGCGACGTCGTCGAGGTGGCACGCCGGTCGGCCCGGCCGCTCTGGGAGGCGTTCGTCTTCCCCTTCCACCCCCAGACGGCGCGGCTGCGCGACCTGCTCGCCGAGGGCGCGATCGGCGACCTGCGGGAGATCTGGTCGACCTTCCACTTCACCATGGAGGGCACCGAGAACATCCGGCTCGACGCAGCCCTCGGCGGCGGCGCCCTCTACGACGTGGGCTGCTACCCGGTACGGCTCGCGCAGCTGCTGTTCGGCGACGAGGCCGTCGCCGGCCACGCCGTCGTCGTCAAGGGCGAGGCGGGCGTGGACATCGAGACCGCCGGGGTCCTGGAGTTCGGCACCGGCCGCCTGATGATGAGCTGCGGCTTCGACCTGCCGTTCACGACGTACACCCGCGTGGTCGGGACCGGCGGGGAGATCCGGCTGACCAACCCGTTCCACCCGGAGCCGCACGACGGGCTCGAAGTGTGGCGTGCGGGACGCCTGGCCGAACGGCACGAGCCGGGCGAGGGGACCGCGTTCTCCTGGGGCATCCGGCACATCCACGAGGTGCTGCGCGGAGAGGCCGAGCCACGGCACACGGCGGCCGACGACTCCCTCGGCACCGCCCGCGCCCTCGACATGCTGCGCTGACCCGCCTGGCGACGTCACGCGTGGTATGCATGGGCGATGGCGAACCCCCGGCCGTACGACGCGGTGCTGTGCGACCTCGACGGCGTCATCCGTTTCTTCGACCACACCGAGCTGACCGAGCTGGAGCGTGCCGCCGGCCTGGGCGAGGGGACCACCATGAAGGTCTTCTTCGCGCCCGAGGCGGTCCGGCCGGCGCTGCTGGGCCAGATCACCGTCGAGCAGTGGACGGAGGCGGCCGAGGCCGCTCTGGCCCTCCAGACGCCGCGAGAGCAGGCCCGCGCGCTGGTCACGGCGTTCGTCGAGGCGCCCACCCGGGTGGACGAGGACGTGCTCGGTCTGCTGCGCCGGGCCCAGGCGCACGTGCCCGTCGTGCTGGTGACCAACGCGACGCTGAGCCTGGAGGACGACCTCGCCCGGCTGGGGCTGGCCCACTTCGCCGACGAGGTGGTCGGCAGCGCCCGGGCCGGGGTGGCCAAGCCCGACCCCCGCATCTACGAGATCGCCGCCGAGCGCGCGGGCGTCCCGGCCGGGCGGTGCCTGTTCGTCGACGACCGGGCGGAGAACGTCGAGGCGGCCAGGGCGCTCGGCATGACGACCGCCCTCTTCACCGGCGTGCCCGGACTGGAGACGGCGCTCGCGCCGCTGCTCGGCTGACCCGTCACCGCCGCCGCGCGCCGGACAGCAGGATGCCGATCGCCTCGGTCACGTCGGCGCCGGTGTGATCGGCCATGGGCTCCCGGCCGGGCTTGCGCACGCCCTCGGCGCCCGAGACGGCCCGCGGGTCCTCGATCCGGCCGCCGATCCCGAAGTCCTCCGTGCCCCGCGCGAAGAGCGTCTCACGCGGCAGATGACCATGCGCGTCGCCCCGCTTCCGGTGCTCGCCGGTCAGTCGCGTACGACGCCGGAGACGACCGTGGTCACCATCTTGTGGACGGCGTCGGCCCGCGGCGGGCCGCCGTCACGGTCGGCGAACAGCAGGTGTGAGGCTCCGAGCAGTGTGGGAGCGAGCGTGTCGACGTCGGCGTCCGCCGCGATGCGGCCCAGGTCGCGTTCGGCGGCGAGGTAGGCCGCGAGCATGGCCGCGGCCTCCGTCAGGAGCGGGATGCCGGGCCCCGGCCTGGCCTGGCGCAGCCGGGCGCGCAGGCCGTCCCTGGAGATGATCAGACCGACGACCGCCACGGCGACCGACCCGAAGAGCTCGGTGAGCACGCCGGTGAGGTTGCCGGCGACGGTGCCGGTCCCGGCGGACCGGCGCAGGGCGGCGGCCTGGGCGTCGATCCTCGCGATGCCGTCGAGCACGAGCTCGGCGAGGAAGGCGTCGAAGTCGGCGAAGTGCCGGTGCAGCACGCCCTTTGCGCAGCCCGCCTCGGTGGTCACCGCCCGGCTGGTCAGCCCGCTCGGCCCGTCCCTGAGCAGGACGCGCTCCGCGGCGGCGAACAACTGCTCCCGCGCGTTGTGGAGGGCAACCCCCGTCGGCACCGTTCCGTTCCTCCCGTCCGTCCGCCGACTTTATCCCGTTTGACGAGTGGGCGTGTGCCCACTCATAGTGGGCGCATGCCCACCAACCCTTTCGAGAACGAACCCCACAAGGCGCGAGGGATAGCGGAGTCGTTCGGCGTGGACGCCGAGCGGTACGACCGCACCCGGCCGCCCTATCCCGGCGCGATGGTGGAGCGGATCGTCGCCACGAGCCCCGGCCGCGACGTCCTCGACGTCGGCTGCGGCACCGGCATCGCGGCCCGGCAGTTCCGGGCGGCGGGCTGCACGGTGCTCGGCGTCGAACCCGACGCCCGCATGGCGGACTTCGCGCGCCGCGACGGGACCCAGGTCGAGGTGTCGACCTTCGAAGCGTGGGATCCCGTCGGCCGTGCGTTCGACGCGGTCGTCGCCGGGACGGCCTGGCACTGGGTCGATCCGGTCGCCGGAGCGGCCAAGGCCGCCGAGGTGCTGCGTCCCGGCGGGCGGCTGGCGGCGTTCTGGCACGTGTTCGAGCCCCCGCCCGCCGTGGCGGAGACCCATGCCGCGGTCTACCGGCGGGTGATGCCCGGCTTTCCCGCGCAGGACCGCCCGGCGGGATCGGCCCTCGACGGATACCGGCCGCTGCTGGCCAAGGCCGCCGACGGGATCAGGGACGCGGGCGCGTTCGGCGACCCGGAGGAGTGGCGGTACGGCTGGCAGCGCTACTACACCCGCGACGAGTGGCTGGACCAGATGCCCACGTCCGGCGTCCTCACCCGGGTTCCACCGGACACGCTCGCGGAGGTGCTGGCGGGCGTCGGGGACGCCATCGACGCGATGGGCGGCGGCTTCACGATGTCCTACGTCACGGTGGTGGTGACCGCGGTGCTCAGACGGGATAGGCCACGGAGGTGAGCCGCTGGGAGACCTCCCACAGGCGCTTGCCCAGGCCGCTGTCGTTGGGCGCGGGCCGTCGCCCTGACCCGTACGGGATGTCCGCGGATCTCGAACAGGCCGCCCGGGCCGTAGTAGTCGCCGCCGGCGGCCTCATGATCGGTCGCCGCGCGCAGGGTGGGCAGCGCGCCCATGGCCGCGGTTCGCCCGAACAACCGGGCGATCAGCGGGTTCGGCACCCGGAACCATGGCGAGGAGTAGCGGAACACCTCCGTCGCGGCGCCGCCCGGATGCGCCGCCAGCGCCGCGGTGGACGCTCCGGCCGCGCGCAGCCGCCGGTGTAGTTCATAGGTGAACAGCAGGTTGGCCAGCTTCGACCGGGCGTAGGCGCCCGCGCCCGAGTCGGGATGGTCGGTGTCGATGCGGCCGAACCGGTGGCCGATGCTGCTGACCGTCACCACGCGGGACCCGGGCACGGTCAGCAGCAGGTCCAGCACCAGCCCGGTGAGGGCGAAGTGCCCCAGATGGTTGACGCCGAACTGGATCTCGAAGCCGTCCTCCGTGCGGCCCGAGAGCCCGATTATGAACCGATGGTTCAGGTTCATCGCAAGAGGATGTGGAGCGAGTGACCAAGGGGCCGCGCGCGGACGCGGTGCGCAACCGGGCCGCCATCGTCCGCGCGGCGCGTGAGCTCATCACGACGCACGGGCCGGAGGCCGGGATGGACGACATCGCGGCGGCGGCCGGGGTGGCGGTGGGCACGCTCTATCGGCACTTCCCCACCAAGAACGACCTGGTCGACGCCATCGTGACCGAGCTGGGCGCGATGATCGGCGCGACCCTCGACGCCGCCGTGAGCAGGGCCGGCGACGGCCGGAGCGGGGCCCTGGACGAGATCGCCGGGCTGGTGCACCGGGTGGTGGTGGACATGGGACAGGAACGCCTGCTCCGTGAGGCGGTGGCGGGCCTGGCGGGCGAGTCGCTGCGGGGGATCCAGGAGCGCGCCGTCCACTCGCTGGAGATCCTGGTCGCCGCCGCCCGCCGGGACCGCACGCTGCGGCCGGACGTCACGGTCGACGACGTCGCCCTGCTCCTGACCACCTCACCGGGCCCGGGGACGCCGGAGCGCGCCCGGAGGCGGTGGGTGGAGCTCGCCGTACGCGCTCTCGCGCTGCCGGACGGCGGTCAGAAGGCGTAACGGACCGTGCAGTACGGAATCTTCTCGGCGATCAGGTCGGTGAGCGCGGTGACGTAGCGGCCCTTGTGGCCGGTCTTGTAGCGGACGTTCCAGCCGCCCGTCTGCGAGCGCTTCGGCTGCTGGAGGTCGGGACGCCACAGCACCTCCTCGGCCTTGGGATGCCAGCCGAGGTTGACCTCGTGCAGCCGGTCGTTGTGCGTGAGGAAGATGACCTCGGCGGCGAGCTGGGCGCGGGCGGCCGGGCTCAGCGCGTCGTCGAGCTGCCCGAGCAGCTCGGCCCAGTCCTCCAGCCAGCCGTCACGGACGACGACCGGGCTGAAGTTGACGTGCACCTCGTATCCCGCCTCGACGAAGTCGTCGATCGCCGCGATCCGGTCGGCGACGGGCGAGGTGCGGATGTCCAGCAGCTTGGCGTCCGCGGCCGGCATCAGGCTGAAGCGGACCCGCGTACGGCCCTGTGGGTCCCAGTCGAGCAGGTCGCGGTTGACGTACTTGGTGGCGAAGCTCGCCTTGGCGTTCGGCAGGTCGCGGAAGAGGTCGACGAGGTCGCGCACGTTGCCGGAGACGGTCGCGTCCACCGAGCAGTCGGAGTTCTCGCCGATGTCGTAGACCCAGGCGTGCGGGTCGACCTGGTTCGGCTCGGGCTTGACGCCCTGGCGCCCGGCGTGCCTGGCGAGGTAGCCAGTGATCTTGTCGATGTTGGCGAACACGGTGATCGGGTTGCTGTAACCCTTGCGGCGCGGCACGTAGCAGTAGGCGCAGGCCATCGCGCAGCCGTTGGCGGTGGAGGGCGCGATGAAGTCGCTCGACCGGCCGTTGGGCCGCGCGGTGAGCGACTTCTTGACGCCGAGGACCAGCGCCTCGGTCTTGATCCTGACCCAGCGGGCCACGTTCGTCTCGTCCCCGTACAGCTCGGGGATGCGGTGGTGCGCCTCGATCTCGATGCGCTCGGCCTCGGGGAACCGCTCCAGGATCTCCTTGCCGCGCGGCAGTCCGGCGGCGGCGGGCTCGACGTAGATGCGGCGGATGTCCAGCAGTCTCTGGCCTTCGTTCACCTGGATATAACAACGTGGTAACGGCATGACTTCCCAGGTCAGAGGGCATCGAGGTGCTGGTCGGCGGGGCACGCGTACGCCGTTCTCGAGGCCAGCGTCCAGGTCCGCACGGCGGCCCCGCAGCGGCGGCAGCGCTCACGTTTGTAGACCCACCGCTCGTCCGGCGCGGCCGGGTCGCTGACCACCTGCCCGGCGTCGCGGCCCAGCGCGAGGTATCGCACGGCGGCGTCCCAGAGCCGCCCGGCGGCCTCGGCGCCGATGTCGCGGGCGCCGGGGTCGAGGCCGGTGAGGAAGAGCAGCTCCGCCCGCCAGGCGTTGCCGATCCCCGACCACACCCCCTGGTCGAGCACGGCCGCGCCGACCGGGACGTGGGCCGCGAGCAGGCGTCGTACGGCCTCGCTTCTGTCGATGTCACCACGCAGGGGGTCGGGGCCGGTCGCGGCCCGCAGCGCGGCCAGCGCCCGCTCGTCCATCGGCTCGCAGCGGGCGGGCGCGATCAGGTCGAACGCCGTCTCACCGGTGGCCAGGCGCAGCCGGGTGCCCTTGCGGGGCTCGGCCGCCGGGTCGTCGTACCGCAGGAAGAGACCCCGCATGCCGAGGTGTACGTGGATGGGCGGGGCGCCCTCCAGCCGGTAGAGCAGGTGCTTGCCGAGCGCCTCCACGCCCTCGACGACCCTTCCGTCGTATGGTCCGGCGTCGAACCTGCCCTGCGGGCTGGCAGCCCTGACCATCCGGCCGGCGAGCACCTCGTGCTGCTCGTCCGCGTAGCGATGGACCAGATGCCCCTCCGGCATGCCCCTCGCCCTACCCGTCCCGCCGACAGTTACCGTATGGATCATGAGTTACGAGCCGACGCCTGAGGAGATGGGCCACCTCCGCCGCTGTGTGGAGCTGGCGAGGGAGGCGCTGGAGGCGGACGACGAGCCGTTCGGCTCGGTGCTCGTCTCCGGGGACGGCGAGGTGCTGGCCGAGGACCGCAACCGGGTGGCGGGCGGCGACCACACGCGGCACCCCGAGTTCGAGCTGGCGCGCTGGGCCGCGGCGAACATGACACCGGAGGAGCGCGCGGAGGCCACCGTCTACACCTCCGGCGAGCACTGTCCGATGTGCGCGGCGGCGCACGGGTGGGTGGGACTCGGGCGGATCGTCTACGTCGCGTCGTCGGCGCAGCTCGCGCGGTGGCTGGCCGAGTGGGACGTGCCGCCCCCGCCGGTGCGGACGCTCCCGGGCGCGACCT